>JBGCFK010000328.1:0-12981 GCA_045106875.1 Paracoccaceae bacterium
CTTTGAGGATAGCAAACATCTGGTCCTGCTTGCGCATGGACGCAGCGGCTTCAATCTCCAGCTCTTCAGCCAAAGCAAGCAGGTCAGCGGGTGATTTCGCCTTCAAATCGGAAAGCTTCTGTTCGGTCATACGGTGATCCAGCGATGTAAGTCAGGATGACAGATGTCTTGAGACTCTGATGCGCGCAAGGGAAGGACGAGTGCGCTGCGGTGCGAAGCGTATAGTCCTCGGCACCCCGGGTTGTCAATCAAACATCGCGATACGTCAAAAGGGCCGCACCACGACCATGACGACGATCACAAGCATAAGAACCGTCGGGACTTCATTCATCTTTCGGTAATAACTTCCGGGCTTACTGTTTTCATCCCGGTCAAAGGTTTTCCGCCAAAGACCAAGCGAATGGTGAAACCATGTCATACCAAGGATCATTGCCAGTTTCATCCAAGGCCAGATCTCCGACCAGTCGATGATGCCAGGTGTCAATGCCAAAGCAATCCCCGCCAGCCATGTCACAATCATTGCAGGGTTCATGATTACGCGCAAAAGCTTCATCTCCATGACCTTCAGTGTCTCTGACAGTTCACTGCCAACGGACGCTCTTTCGGCGTGGTAGACATATAATCGGGGCAGGTAGAAGATCCCTGCCATCCAACTGATCACCGCTGCAATATGCAGTGCTTTCACCCAGGGGTAGGCTAAACTCAACATATCCAACATTGGTTTTCCTCTTTGCATAACGCCACGTGTCGTCTGCGTACGACATTACCCGGCGTTCATATATTCTTAATATGTTTGTTGTTGTTGTAGGAGCAGTGAGTCATGGGGATTAACGGAATCCTTTTCTCGCCCACAGACTTATCGACAGTTCGGCACAAAAAATATTGTGGCGACATTTGGAAGATATTGTGGCAGAGAAAAACCATGATCATATAAACACGTTATTTTCAATGCCTTAGAAACTTTCACTGAACTAAAATTATGTGATGGTCAGCAAGGCTTTCGTACAAGAACTGCCGTTAACCAGATATGTCCACAGTATCCACCATGTTGGGCGGCTTTCTGGTCCACATGTGCATGTTTTCCATGTTAATACACGGTTAACCAATGGACACGCGTTCTATCCCCGCTACCCCCGGAACTCACAGCTTCCCCTTGCCGGCGTTTCCAGCCATGGTTCTCGCTACATGGCTCACATTCTCGAGACGCTAACGCATCGATCTGCGCACAAGGACAACTCTTTGGATCCCAAAGCCCATAATCTTCACCTGATTTCGGATTCCACTGGCGAGACGATCGACGCCATGGCCAAGGCCGCGCTTGCTCGGTTTGCCGATACGCACCCAATCGTGCATCTCACGGTTTTTGTCCGAAATGCTACCGATGTAGACGCGGCCATCATCAAGATGCGCGCCTATGG
The DNA here is from genome assembly GCA_045106875.1 of Paracoccaceae bacterium. Classification (GTDB taxonomy): domain Bacteria; phylum Pseudomonadota; class Alphaproteobacteria; order Rhodobacterales; family Rhodobacteraceae; genus Thermohalobaculum. Next base: position 1,419 of record JBGCFK010000328.1, read on the forward strand.
CGGCTTTGTGCTCTACACGCTTTCCGACCCCAAGCTGCGCAAAATGCTTGAGGATGCGATCGCTGCTGAAGGGCTGCCCTCCGTTCCGGCACTGGAACCGCTCGTTGAGTCGCTTGCGAGCTTCTTCGACCAGAAACCGGCCGACCGACCTGGTATGCAGCACCGGCTGAGCGACGAGTACTTCGAACGGATCGGCGCGCTGGATTTTGCCATCGCATATGATGACGGTGCCATCGGAATGCGGCTTCAACAGGCGGATGTGATTCTGACTGGTGTGTCGCGCAGCTCGAAAACACCCACGTGTATCTATCTTGCCTATCGCGGGATCAAGGCTGCCAACGTGCCGCTTGTGCCCGGTGTCGAACCCGACCCGGCGTTTTTCGAGGCGATGACCCGCGGTGTGCCCGTCGTAGGCCTGACAGCGAGTCCCTCTCGGCTCAGTCAGATCCGGTCCCAACGGCTCGAGGCTATAGGATCCACCAAAACCTCAGACTATGCCGAGCTGGACAAAATTCGTGGAGAGGTTGCCGATGCCCGCCTGTTCTTCCAGCAGCATGGTATTCCGGTGATCGATGTGACGCGCCGATCTATCGAGGAAACTGCTGCTGAAGTGCTTGCTCTGCTCCGTGAACGCGGGATCAAGGGCGCATGAGCCTTGTACTTGCGTCTGGCAGCAAGGCACGGGCCGACATGCTGCGTGCGGCGGGGGTCGAGATCGAGGTGGATCCGGGCCGCGTCGACGAGGATGCCATCAAGGCGGCCATGAAAGCCGAAGACGCCCCGCCCCGCGACATTGCCGACAAGCTGGCCGAGATGAAGGCTCTTCGGGTGTCTTCCCGCCATCCTGGTGCTCTGGTTCTGGGTGCTGATCAGGTGTTGGTCCACAAGAGCACGATGTTTGACAAGCCTGCCGATTTGGGTGAGGCGCGTGATCATCTCTGCATCTTGCGGGGCGACACGCACCAGCTGCTGTCCGCCGCAGTGATCTGCCAGAATGGCGAACCGGTCTGGAGGCATATCGGGCAGGCAAAGCTGACCATGCGTCCGTTCTCCGAGATATTTCTCGATCAATATCTGGCGGTCTTCGGTGATCAGGTGACAACTTCGGTCGGTGGCTATCACCTCGAGGGCATCGGCGCCCAGCTTTTCGCCCGTGTGGAAGGTGACTATTTCACCGTGCTTGGACTGCCGCTATTGGAGGTTCTTGGCTTTCTGCGCGCCCGAAAGGTCCTGACTGAATGAACGATGATATACGTCCTCTGGTGGCTGGTGTTTGTGGCCAGCCCATCGGCCATTCCAAATCGCCGCGTCTGTTCCGGCATTGGTTCGGGGTCTACGGGATCGAGGGGTCCTACGCGCCACTGCTGATCGCGCCCGAAGATTTTGAGACAGCGGTTCGCGGGTTGATGGCGGCTGGCTATCGCGGTGTGAACTGCACGCTGCCGCACAAGGAAGCTGCTCTCGCTATTGCCGACGAAGTTTCAGACGCGGCTCGTGCCATCGGTGCTGCCAACACGCTGACATTCCACACCAACGGGTCTATCCATGCCGACAATACCGATGGGTTTGGTTTCTTCGAAAACCTGAAGGCCAGTGCGCCGGATTGGAGCGCTGATAGTGGTCCTGCCGTGATGATCGGTGCTGGCGGTGCCGCGCGGGCCGGGATCCACGCACTTATGACAGCTGGCGCCTCAGAGATCCGCGTTACCAACCGTACACGCGCCAAGGCGGAGGCGTTGGCGGCACATTTCGGGGACAGGATCCATGTGATTGACTGGGCCAAACGCCAGGATGCGCTTGACGGGGCAGCGACGATCGCCAATTCGACCAGCCTTGGGATGACCGGACAACCTCCGCTTGAAATGCCGCTGGACGGTGCCTCCGGACATGCTGTTGTGACCGATATGGTTTATGCGCCACTGGAGACGCAGTTGCTTTCAGATGCGCGGGCGCATGGCATGACAGCAGTGGATGGGTTGGGTATGTTGTTGCATCAGGCGCGCCCCGGGTTTTCCCGCTGGTTCGGCAAGGATCCCGAGGTTACAGACGCCCTGCGTGCGGCCTGTCTGGAGTCTTATACATGACTCGGTTTCGGCTATCCGGAGTCTTCTACAAGACTCGGTTTGGGCCTGAGGAGTCATTTATATGACTGTGCTGGGTCTCACTGGGTCCATCGGCATGGGTAAATCGACCACTGCCGCGATGTTTGCCGACGCAGGCGTGCCGGTCTGGGACGCAGATGCTGTGGTGCATCGGCTTTACGGGCCAGATGGCGCGGGCGCAGATGCGATCAGCACGATTGCGCCTTATGCCGTGGGGCCAGACGGTGTGGACCGCGGCAAGCTGCGCGCAGCGATCCTCGAAGATCCCGGCTTGCTGAAAAAGATCGAAGTGCTGATCCACCCGCTGGTCGGGCAGGACCGTGCTGGCTTTCTTTCAGAAGCTCGGGCGCGGGGCGAAAAGCTGGTGCTTTGCGATATCCCGCTATTGTTCGAGGGCGGAAACGAAAAACACCTCGACAAGATCGTCGTCGCGACAGCCCCAGCGGACATCCAACGACAGCGCGTGCTTGCCCGTCCCGGCATGACCGAGGAAGCCTTTGCGGCGATCCTTGCCAAGCAGGTTCCCGATGCTGTCAAACGTGAGAAGGCCGACTATCTGATAGACAGCTCGCAGGGTATGGACCACGCCCGCGCGGAGGTTGCGAAAATCATCAAGGAGCTCAGCCATGCGTGAGATCGTGATGGACACCGAAACGACAGGCCTCGACCCGGACGGTGGCGACCGGATCGTTGAAATCGGTGGTGTAGAGTTGATCAACCATTTGCCCACCGGGCGGACCTATCATCAATACATCAACCCCGAGCGAGGGATGCCGAAGGAGGCGTTCGACGTGCACGGGCTGGGCGATGAGTTCCTCCGTGACAAGCCGGTCTTCGCCGAGATAGCCGACGCCTTTACCGACTTTGTCGGTGACGCGCGGCTTGTGATCCACAACGCGAACTTCGACATGGGCTTCCTGAACATGGAACTGCGCCGGCTTGGCAAGCCCGCGCTACCAAAGGAACAGGCGCTGGACACGCTGGATATCGCGCGCAAGAAATTTCCCGGTGCACAAGCCTCGCTTGATGCGCTTTGCAAACGGTTTGGTGTCGACAATTCGAACCGAACGCTGCACGGGGCGCTTCTGGACAGCGAGATCCTGGCCGAGGTCTATCTGGAACTGCTGGGAGGGCGTCAGCAAGGCATGATGCTGGAGGCCCAGGCCCGTGCAGGTTCAAACGGCGCCACAGCCGATTGGGTTCCGCCGCCCCGGCCTCGTCCGTTGCGGTCCCTGTTGACCGAGGCAGAAGCCAGTGCACATGCTGAGTTCATCAGCGAGCTGGGTGACAGCGCGCTCTGGAAGGCCTGAAAGCCGAAAACTGGTCCGATCAGTCCAGCGATATTGCACGCAGGCGGGCTGGCACTTGACCCCATAGCGATGCTAGGACGCTCTCAATCAATATTGGGAGAAACGCCATGGCCGTTGCCGCAGAGACGCAATCCGCAGCCGACCGTCCGCCCGAGGCTGAACAGGTTGCCGAACTGGTCGCCCGTGCCCGCGCTGCGATGGACGCCTATGAGAACCTCGATCAGGGTCGCGTCGACGAGGCTGTTACGGCACTGGCATGGTCCATCTACAAACCCGAGAACGCCCGGATGCTGGCTGAGCTGGCGGTCGAGGACACAGGCCTTGGCAACGTGACCTCCAAGATTACCAAGAACACGCGCAAGACCTTTGGTACGTTGCGCGATCTGATGCGCCAGCGCACGGTCGGCGTGATCTCGGAGGAGCCCGAGAAGGGTCTGGTGAAATACGGCAAACCCGTCGGTGTTGTCGGTGCTGTCTGTCCGTCAACCAACCCCGCCGCGACCCCGGTCAACAAGGCCATGATGGCGCTCAAGGGCGGCAACCCCGTCATCATCGCGCCTTCGCCCGCAGGATATCATACGACCGCGACCACCGTGGATCTGATGCGTGCCGAGTTGAAGAAGGCGGGACACCCGCAAGATCTGGTGCAGATCCTGCCAAGCCCGGTGAACAAGGCGATGACGCAGGCCTTGATGGAACAATGTGATCTGGCAGTCGTGACCGGATCCCAGAACAACGTCAAACGCGCCATGCAGTCCGGAACCGTGGCTATCGGTGTTGGCGCCGGCAATGTGCCCGTGATCATCGACTCGACGGCGGATTTCGATGACGCCGCCCAGAAGATTTGTGCATCGAAGATCTTTGACAATTCAACCTCGTGTTCATCCGAGAACGCTGTCGTGATCCTCGACGATGTCTATGAAGAGGCCATTGCTGCACTGGAACGCGCTGGTGGCTGGCGTTGCACTGCCGAGCAGAAGGCAAGCGTCGAGGGCACGCTCTGGGTGAACGGGAATCTGAACCGTCAGGTCATCGCCAAGGATGCCGATGTCGCGGCCGATGTCTTTGGCCTGCCAGCGGACGCCAAGGGGCGAAAGTTCTTCATGGTCGAGGAGGGTTCAGTCGGTGGCAAGCACGGGTTTGCCGACGAAAAGCTGTCGCTTGTGCTGACCGTCTACCGGGCCCGGGACTTTGCAGACGCGCAAGCGATCTGCGACCGTATCCTTCATGTCACGGGATTGGGTCACTCGGTCGGTATTCATACTGCCAACATGGATCACGCCAGCGCGCTGGCGGCAAACACCGATGTCGTGCGCGTTCTGGTCAATCAGGCGCATACATTTGGGAACGGTGGCAGTTTCGAGAACTGTCTGCCCTTCACACTGTCCATGGGCGGCGGTACCTGGGCCGGGAATACCATCTCCGACAACCTGAACTGGTCGCATTTCGTGAACATCACGCATCTGGTGACCACGATTGCCGAGGACAAACCGTCTGAAGAGGCGCTGTTCGGCGCGCATTGGGAAAAGTACGGCAAATGAACTTTGAAGAATTCGCGGCCAAGCCGCTGTTGGCTGCGGGCGGTGTTGCCGTTCCGCCCAGCCAGATTGCCCTGACTGCCGAAGAAGCTGCGGACGCGGCAAGGGCCATCGGTCCTTGCGTGGTCAAGGCACAGGTTCCCACCGGCAAGCGTGGGAAGGCGGGCGGGATCAAACTGGCTGCCACTCCCGAAGAAGCCCATACACATGCGAGCAACATTCTTGGCATGGATATCGGCGGTTTCACTGTCGAAAAGTTGTTGGTCGAAGGGCAGGTCCCCATCGCGCGTGAGCTCTACGCCGCGATCCTGAATGACCCTGTCACCTGCGGGCCCGTTGCGCTGTTCTCCCCCATGGGTGGGATGGATGTCGAGGAAGCGGCCGAGCAGGACCCCAATGCCATGCGTCGGATGCCGGTCGATATCCGTGAGGGATTATCGGTTCAGCAAGCTGCGACGCTGATCGACGGACTGGATCTGCCGCCTGCTATCGCTGATGTACTGGTGAAGCTGTACGATGTCTATCGCGCCAATGATGCCGAACTGCTGGAAATCAATCCACTGGTCCTTACCAAGACGGGCGACGTCGTCGCGTTGGATTGCAAGTTCACGCTTTGTGACAGCTCGATCGGGCGGCAGGCCGAGATTGCGCCTGACGGCACCCCGGACAAGCAGACTGATCTTGAAGCCGAGGCTGCTGCTGCGGACCTTAAATACATTGAACTCGGTGGTACAGTGGGCGTGCTTGCCAATGGCGCGGGTCTGACCATGACCACCATGGACGCCATCACGCATTATGGCGGCGAGCCCTCGAATTTCCTCGAAATCGGTGGCGAGGCCTACACCAAGTCCGAGATTGCACTGAAGATCCTGCTGAAGAACCCCAACATCAAATCACTGCTGGTGAACTTTTGCGGCGCCTTTGCGCGCACGGACGTGATGGCGGGCGGTGTGGTCGAAGCGTGGAAAGCGCTGAAACCCGACATCCCGGTCTTCTTCACCATCCACGGTACCGGCGAGGACGAGGCCGTCGCGCTGGTGAAATCCGAACTGGGCATCCAGCCCTATGATCTGATGGACGACGCTGTGCGCGCAGCAGTCCAAGCGTCCCGGGAGGCAAGCAAATGATCCCCCGCAAGGAACATCGCATTCTCGTCCAAGGCATCACCGGTCGTCAGGGCACCTGGTGGACCGAGAAGATGCAGGAATACGGTGCGACCGTCACAGGCGGCGTGAACCCCAAGAAGGCCGGGACCGAGCATCTTGGCGTGCCCGTTCACGCGACCGCAAAGGATGCTGCGGGAACGTTCGACATCTCGGTCATGTTCATCCCGCCCATGGCTGCCAAGGCTGCCGGGATCGACGCATGCGAGGCGGGCGCCAAGCTGCTGGTCTGCCTGACCGAGCATATCCCTTCGCATGACGTCATGGAAATGCACGCCGCAGCGCGGGCCAACGGTACCCGTATCGTCGGCCCAAACACGGCAGGCATCGTGACGCCCGGCGAGACTTTTGTCGGCATCCTGCCTGCCTTCAACGACCGGGTGTTCCAGAAGGGCCGGATCGGCGTGATCTCGCGGTCGGGGTCGCTGGGCACGCTGATCTCGCTGAACCTTGTGCAGAACGGCATGGGCCAGTCGGTCGTCTACGGCGTTGGCGGCGATCCGATGATCGGCACCACCACGCGTGACGCGCTCGAGATGCTGGACGCCGATCCAAACACCGATGCGATTGCCATTTGTGGTGAGATCGGTGGCAGCGCCGAAGAAGACGCCGCCGAGTATGCCAAGGGCATGTCCAAGCCGATTGCTGCATTCATTGCAGGCCGCGCGTCCCCTCCGGGCAAGAAGATGGGGCATGCAGGTGCGATTGTATCGGGTGGATCCGGCGACTACCCGTCCAAGCGCAAAGCGTTGGAAGCCGCAGGTGTCGCCGTCGCCGATGTGCCGAGCCAGTTGCCAGATTTGCTGAAAGAGCGCCTTTAGTGGATTTGCTGTCAGCGCAGGATTGGACCTTTCCAGTTCCCATCACCTACGGGCCCGGCCGTGTGGCCGAGATCGGAGCCATTGCGATCCGCGCCGGCATGACCAACCCGCTGGTGGTGACCGACCAAGGCAGCCGTGACTTGCCTTTCATTGCCGAGATCCAGGGACATTTGCGTGCGGCCGGATTGTCTTCGGGCCTACATGCGAAGATTGCACCCAATCCGCGGGACGAGGAAATTGCCAAGGGCCGCGCGCTCTATCGGCAGGGCGGTCATGACGGCATCATCGCGGTAGGTGGTGGCTCTGGAATGGACGGAGCCAAGGCTATCACGCTGACCGTCAACAACGATCAGCCGCTCGAGACCTTCGAGTATCGCAACACGCCCGCTCAACTGACAGCCACAGATTTTCCACCGCTGATCACTGTGCCGACCACTGCGGGTACAGGTGCCGAGACCGAGTCGACGGCGATGATCACCGATACTGCGCGGGGCATGAAATTCTGCTTCTGGCATCCCGAGTGCAAACCGGCCTGTGCGCTGCTGGATCCGGGTCTGACCGTGGGTCTGCCAAGGAACCTGACTGCGTGGACCGGGATGGACGCGTTGGTGCATGCGATCGAGGCCTATCTGGTACCCGATTTCCACCCGCTTTGTGACGGGGCGGCGCTGGAAGGTCTGCGTCTGATCCGCCGTCATCTGCCCCGCGCGGTCGAGGCGCCCGATGATATGGAGGCTCGCGGTGCTATGCTGGTCGGGTCGAGCCTCGCCGGGATTGCGTTTCTCAAAGGTTTGGGACTGGTGCATGCAATCAGTCACATGGTTGGGGCCGAGTTCGACACCCATCACGGGCTGACCAACGCGGTGCTGCTGCCCTCGGTCATGCGGTTCAACGAACCCGCGATGGGTGACAAGGTTTTGCCATTGGCCGATGCTATGGGATTGGAGGACCGGACCTTCAACGGGATCTATGCGGATATCTGCGGGCTTTGTGACCAGTTGGAGATCCCAGTGACGCTGGCGGATCTGGGCGTAACACCCGATCGCGTGAACGGTCTGGCGGACAAGGCTGCCGAGGACATTGCGGCGGAGACCAATGTCAGGATCGCTACAATCCCAGAGCTGCGCACGTTGATTGAAACGGGACTTTCTCACGGGCGATAGTCACAGCGCTTGGCGTGTCCGTGCGCGATTGCTATAGCCGATGCGTTGCGGGCGTGGCGAAACTGGTAGACGCACCAGACTTAAAATCTGTTGGGCTTCGGCCCGTGCGGGTTCGAGTCCCGCCGCCCGCACCACTTTCTATTTGCGCTACCGCCGTTCCGGCTACTTGAGCGCGATGGTGAGGTGGCCAGAGCGTTTTCGGAGCAAATTGAATCACGAATACCCTGCCGCGCTTCGCGCTCTCGGGCAATTCGCGAACTGACCGGTCCAATCAGGTCCGAAAACGCCCTAGGTTTTCCCTCTCACCCGCAACATATCAATCGACGGCTTCCGCCTTTGGACCGTATGGAAAATAGGGTGGGTGCGGGCCTATGGCGGTCATGTCGATCTCGACCAGCGAGGGGCCATGCGTGGCAAAGGCCTCGGCGGTCTTCGGCCCAAACTCCCCGGGCTTGCTGACCCGCCAGAACGGCAGCCCAGCGGTCTTCGCGAGTTCTGCCAGATCTGGCATCGCAAGGGTTTCCTGACTGCGCCCCGCCCCGGTCGCGTCCTGAATGTGCCGGATCACACCATAGCCTGCGTCGTTCATCACCAGGATCGTGAGATCGACCTGTTCCTGAATGACAGTCCAAAGCTCGCCAACGTTCAGCATGAACCCGCCATCGCCCGTCATGCAGATGGTCTTGCGCCCGTCCGCCAACGCGGCACCGATGGCGAGGCTGAGTCCCTGTCCGATCCCGGCTGCAACCGGGTAGATGTTCTGCGTCGGATCGCCAAGCTGCGTCAGCCGATGCCCCCAGGTCGAGTGGTTGATCGTCACGTCGCGGGCAAAGATCGCTCCTGTGTCGAGCATTGGCTGAAGCTGTTCGGCAAAGCTGCAATAGGGGCCAAGCGTCGCCCGAAACGCGGCCCGCGCTTTTGATTTCAGCGCAGCGAAGTCATCTCGAAAAGCAGGGTCAGGCGTCCATCCGGTCAGCGCCCCCGCCAGCGTGGCGAGGGTCGTCCCTGTGTCGCCATGTACGAACAGACTGTTCGGATAGGTCCGCCCATTCGCACTTGGGTCGACGTCGATTTGCACCAGTGGGTCTGGCAGTTTCACCGAAAAATCCACGGTCTCGTGCCCGCGTAGCCGGGATCCTGCAACGACCATCAGATCGCAGTCCGCATAGAAATCCTCGATCATCGGGATGCCGCCGCCATTCATGGCGCCAAGGGACATGGGATGGGCCTCGGCCACGATCCCGCGGCCTTGCCACGAGCTGACGCACCCGAAACCCAGATCCATCAGTTTCAAGGCGGCCGGGCCTGCGCTCCGTGCCCCCGACCCAAGCCAGAGCATCGGGCGCCGTGCCCGCCGGACCATCTGCGCAAGATGTTCCAGCGCATGCCCGGAAGGTTTGGCGGAGACATCTGGGAGCGTCAGGTGATCCAGCGCGTCCGGACGCATCAGCCTTGTCCGCTGAACATCCGCCGGGATCTCGACCGACACTGGACCTTGCGGCGCCATCATCGCGTCGTGCCATGCGCGCGTGAGTGTCCCCAGTGCCTCGCCTGCGGACCTGATCCGGTAGCTGCCCTTGCCAACAGAGGCGAGCATACCCGTCTGGTCCTTGGTTTCGTGGGTTGTGCCGCGCCCACGTTCAATATGCTCGGACTTTGACTGGCCCGTGATGTGCAGCAACGGTGTTGACGCGGTCCAGGCTTCGAACAGCCCACCTGCCGCATTTGCGGCCCCCGGCCCGGTCGAGGTGATCAGCACGCCGATCCCGCCACAGGCCCGCGCGAAGCCGTCCGCCATGTGCGCGCCGCCAGCCTCGCCTCGCGCCGGAACGATCCTGATCCGGTTGCGCCGGGTGATCGCGTCCATCATGGGAATGTTGTGAACGGAGATGATCCCGAACGCCGTCTGCACGCCGATCCCTGCCAGAAACTCCGAGACCAGATCAGCGACAGTATAAGTCATGGATGATCCCGTGTGGGGATAGATGGGGGCGGCCCTGAAATCCGCAAGGACATCGGCCCGCCCGGCAACAGCCTATTCCGAGAAGCCTTGGCGCTCGGCGTTCTTCTGGCAGTCAGCCTTCTTGGTGTAACCCTCGGTCGACGCGCCAATGATGTTGCCGTTCGACGCCTTACGCCGCCAACGGAACTCGCCGCGCTTGTCCTTGTAGAATTCCCATTTGTCCGTAGGCACATGACCGCGGTTCATGTTCTTTTCGCAATCGGACTTTTTATTGTAACCTTCCGATGAAGCACCGACAATCTGGCCATTGCTGGCTTTGCGTCGCCAGCGATACTCGCCACGTTTGTCCTGGTACACTTCAAACTTGTCGTTTTCTCCCGCCATGAGATCGTCCCCTGTCCTAAGCTTTGCTGTGTTTGGACCCTTTTGCCCCCAACAGGGTCTTCCGAAGTCCTCTCAGCATGGCGAAAGGCATTGTTCGCTTCAAGACAAAAACTTAACCGTTTATTTCAGACCAAAGATGCCAGCAGAGCTGTGTGCTCGAAGAAGGGAACCAGATGGCGCGATACAAACCGGCTTGGCGACGTGTTCTGACTGCACGGCACATGCGTTGGTTGGCCTCCTGTGCACTGGTCCGCGCTTTGCCAAGGCTGGGGCGACCCATGGGTTTTTTCCCGAATGGCGTCGATCTGATCGCAATGGCTGATCGGGTGCTGGTCGACGAGAAGACCCGCATTCCGCCCGAGGCTTTTGCCAGTGACCGGGCGTTTCTCGACCAGTGTCTGCCGCATGACAGTACCGATCCCGACATCAATCTGGATCAGGGCGTCGAGACCGGAGCGCGGACCGGGGTTTTCAACAATGCCTGGATTGACATGTCCATGGGTTCGGTCCTGCTGCCGGGCCAGTGCGCCACCGTGCAGATGCGGAGTGCTGGTGTGAACTGGAACACCTGCTCCGTCGGCTGGCAGCGCGCGCGTGTGCCCGTCGAAGGGCTGGCTTTCGCACCGCAGACCACCGTGCAGTACTTCCACATGTTGACCGAGAATGGCATTCGCCTGATCGACCTGCTGGAGCGGCGGGCAATCGATGAGCCCCTGACTGTCGTCAAGCCACCCGACTGCACTGCTGTCGAAACCGCCATGTATGACGGCATCGCGCAGCTCTACCCCAATATCGCGATCCGGCGAATACCGGGCCGTGTGATGGCTGTGCCTGAACGGGCTGTGGTGCACTTCCCGCGCGGCGATCATTGGGAATGGCCTCCGCTGGATCGGGCATTGGCCAGGCGCCTGGCCGATGCTTTCGCCGCCATCTACGGCGCTTCCGCCCCCGTGCATGGTCCGAACCTGTATCTGTCCCGTCAAGGTGCCAAACTGCGCCGGGTCCGTAATGGCCATGCGCTTGAAGCGGCTTTGACCACTCGGGCTTACGATATCTTCGAGGCAACAGACACCAACCATGCCGAGCAGATTGCGCGCTTCGCTGCTGCCGACACGGTTG
>JBGCFK010000329.1:0-4457 GCA_045106875.1 Paracoccaceae bacterium
ATGTCGTATGCCGAACTGGGCCCGGCGCTGGCTTGCGGTCTGAAAGGGGGGCCACGTGACATCTCGGCCACCATAGAATTGGTTCTTGGATCTGACGGGATCGCGGGTCTGTCGCGGCTCAGAACGCCAGAGACTGTTGAACTCATTGGCTTGGCGCTGAACGAAGTCCTGCACTCAGTACACGAGTTCTCCGGTGAGCAGACCGAGGCGGACGAAAGCCGCGTCGAGCTTTGGCTTGAGCCAACCATTCTGATCGTGACTGTTTGTTTCCGGGGAAAATCCTTGCCGGACTGGCTTCTTGCCAATTGGGACAGGTGTCGGGAACCGGCTGTCCTGACACCACCCGGCGAATGCGGCTGGGGATGGCTGCTGGTTCGTGAAGCGCTGGACAGCGTTACACATAGCTGGTCTGGCAGCCAGCAGATCCTCTTCCTGGAACGTCGGCTCTGATATGAATCCAGTTCTCGATTTCAACGGGGGTACGCTGCTCTACATCGTGACGGGCGTTGCACTTGTGGGAATTGTCATCGTTTGGATCCTGGGCCGCGGGTCGGCTAAATCGCCTAATTCCAGCATGGCGGACAATCTGGTTGTATTCGAAGAAATGCGTGCAGGTGTTCTGGTTCTGGACGCCAATTCGATCTGCACGTCGCGTGCCGGTCGGATCCATGACTTGCTGGACCAGCCGGCGGATTGGGAACCGGTGGGGACACCGATTGTGGACGTGATCAAGCAACTCGCGCAGCGCGGTGATTACGGGCCGCGTATCCCGGGCGATCGCCCTATTGACCCCGATCTCTTCAAACGTGCCGAGTTTGCAGAATTCTATCTTGAAACGCCCTCGGGCAAGGTCACTGCGGTCGAAGTCTCCAGTCTGCGAACGGGCGGCTGGATTCTGACTTACACGGATATGACACGCACGAAGGTTCAGACCCGTATGTTGTATCGTGCCCAGACGGAACTGGCGGATAGTGAAGCACGCGCGCGCGACCTGGCGCGTCAAGCAGACGCCGCAAACCACGCCAAGACATCGTTCCTCGCTGCGATGAGTCATGAAATCCGGACGCCGATGAACGGCATTGTCGGGATGTCCGAGCTGATGTCAGAAGGTGAACTGACATCTGAGCAGCGCACCTACGCGGATACGATCCGACAATCGGCAGATGCCCTTCTGGTCATCATCAATGACATTCTCGACTTTTCCAAGATCGAGGCCGGCAAAATGACCCTCGCAAGCGAGCGGTTCAACCTGCTCGTGGCCCTCGAAGATGTCTTGATGCTTGTGGCACCAAAAGGGTTCGAAAAGGGCCTGGAGATCATCCTCGACTTCCCACCGGATCTGCCGACGGACTATATCGGGGACGTTCAACGGTTGCGACAGATTATGATCAACTTGGTCGGCAATGCGGTCAAGTTTACCAATGAAGGCAGGGTATTGGTTGGGGTCAAACGTACCAGCAATGCTGGATCGCCCGCTATAGAGCTGTTTGTCGACGATACTGGTATAGGCATACCAGAGGAAAGCATTGATCAGATTTTTGGTGAATTTACCCGAATTGAAGCTGTTGAGGGTGGAAAATACGAGGGCACGGGTCTCGGTCTCGCCATCACGAAGACGCTGGTGTCCATGATGAAGGGCAAGACTTCCGTTACGTCCGAATTGGAAAAAGGCACGCGCTTTGGAGTATTGCTGTCTCTGCCAGAGGCATCTGTAGAGAGTGATGAAAAGGACCAGGAGCCAATCACTTCGCGTCTACAAGACCTCAGCATGCTTGTGGTTGATCAGCACGAAGGTAATCGGGTTCTGTTGGAGAGCTGGCTTGCGAAGGCAGGTGTCAAGATACACTGCGTTGAAAGCACCGGCGAAGCTTCGAGCGTTCTGGCTTTGGCCCGGGAAACCGGGTCGCAGTTTGATGCTGTCATTCTCGACTGCGCTGATGGTGCAGATGCTGCCGTCAATCGTATTCTGTCTGTTGACCCAAACCTTCGAATTCTCACGATCGTCAGTGCAGATCCGAACATCGTGTCGAAAGACCCCTCTGGACATCAGGTGGTCGGACGTCTGCTCAAACCGCTGCGCCCGTCCACTTTGGCTCCCAATCTGGAGTCTGCCCTGTTTCCCGCGGAGGTTGCGCGCGCGAAGCCCATACCGACAGAACAAAAGGGCGTGCAGATAGCTCAGTTGGCCGAAGACTACGGAAACATGAAGCTGCTGGTCGCGGAAGACAATCAAACCAATCGACTCGTCGTCGCGAAAATGTTGAAGGACCTACCAATCGAGTTGGTTTTCGCAGAGGACGGTGTTCTTGCAGTCGAATTGGCGAAGTCGTTTTGCCCTGACCTCATCCTCATGGACATGTCCATGCCGCGAATGACGGGTCCCGAAGCTACCGTCGAAATTCGAAGACTGGAAGCAATGTCTGCCAATCGTCGGACGCCGATAGTTGCGCTTACTGCAAACGCCATGGAGACCGATCGCCAAGCCTGTATTCAAAGCGGTATGGATGAGTGTCTTTCCAAACCAATTCGTAAATTGGTTCTCCTGGGCGCGATCGCGTCTTATTGGCCTACAGAGGTTTCGCAAGACGGTGCTTCTGACAACGACATGCGCTTGCCGATTTCATCTGCCTCATAGCCAAACTCAACAGCAATATCTGACAGTTGACTTCGTAGAAATCTGTGGTCGTCGCCAGAGCAACTTGCTTCCCAGGCAGAGAGCACGACCGAAGATCCGCTCGCGAACATGTTTGCCATTGGCGCAATGCCAAGCCAGGTGGTTAGATCCGACGCGGTGCTGTCTGGGTTTGTGACCAGTTCCTCGATGAATACCTGACGGATGTGCGGGAATTTTTTGGGCGGTCTGGTCACGCAGTTTCTGAAAGCATCGCAGTAACTGGCGACCCAGGCACAACAGGCCCGCAGATCGTCCGGTCCCCAACGCATGCGGCGCAGGGAGTAAGCGATGGCTCTTGGGTCCCGCATGACATGCAGATACTGCGAAGACGGAACCAGGCTCTCGATAAAATCTGCTGCAAGCAAGCTGTGTGGGGTCTTTTCCAGAAAGACAGTCTTCGCGCTTGGAGTTGACGGCTGAGCCTTCGCCAGTTTGGCGATTGCGAACAGAAAGCGCTGGGCATGATTTGCAAACTGTGTCCTGGCCAACGGCACCGGGTGCCCGGATGGTGAAAGGCTGGCCAGAAAATGCTCGACAGTTGCTGTCCAGACCGCAACATCGACAAGCGTTGAAAGCGCCGGTTGACCGTATTGGCCGGTGGCCACTGCCTGAGCCATGCGGCGAAACTGCTGGACGGCCACGCTTGCACGATTGGGGGAGTACTGCTCGACCAAACTGTGCTGAAGGTCCAGCAATCCACCTTTTTCGGAAAGTATCTTGAGTTCTACATCTGGAAAACTTGTGATCTGTTCATGGTAGCCGAGTTGACGCGCCACATGTGATGTTCCGCTGCGCCCCGGGCCACCAACAAACAAGAACCGTGGCACGGGCGCTGTCATGCTGAAGGCTCCAGTCTTTCGCGGCCCGACACGCGCCCCTGGCGGACGAAGGCGCCGAAGGCACCGCGGACATCGACGCTTGCAGCGATGTCGCGGGCGGCCGGGGCAGAACTTAGAAACGACTCGGAAGCGAAGCCGGGTCCGGGTTTGCGTTCCTCCTTGCTGCCGTAGTGCAGGAAATGGCCGAGAGGACTGCCGATGCGACCACTACGCAGAGCCGCTTCAAGATCCGGATTCTGCTCCAGATACCAAAGGCTGTCGAAGAATTCGATGGGCTCTGCGGCGGACGGCAGACCAGTTTCGAGATAGTGCCACAGCAGAGTATTCTCACGATCGGAACCACCATTTGTGACCACCGGCGTGCCCGCCTCTTCTGCGCGCGCAAGATAGTAGCTGGAGACGAAGTACTCGTTCGGATCCATGAGGAGTTTTGATCCTATGCACTCATAGTGATCCTGTGCGGAACGATATTCTCCGGCCTCGATTGCTGCTGCGACATTTGGGTATCTGGCGACATAATAGTTCTGGTCGAAGAGATCGTCGTATGCGTGCGCAATCCGGTCCGCACCAAGCCGGATGCCTGACACCGCGCCGGGCCTATGCTCCTGCAGCCATGTTCGGTAATTGATTGCACTCGGCCCATCCGCATATGGGTCGGGGAAGGCGCGCCGCAGATCTCCGTTGTCGCGGTATAGACGACGTGCTTTTGGCGTCACCAAGGTGCCATCGTCGAAGAGATCAAATGCCGGGATTGTGGATCCAAGTTCGGTCTGCCCCTCGCGCGCAATGGCATCCTCGTAGATCCGTTCGATCTCGGCTGTGGCAGGATTGCATGGTGCGAATGTTTCACGTACGCGCCGATGCGTGCCGGTCGCGCCGGTGCCGGAGAAGTGATACGTGATCAGAGGCTTGCCGTTGATGCTGAATGCATCCGGGCCGGTCTG
>JBGCFK010000033.1:0-7349 GCA_045106875.1 Paracoccaceae bacterium
GACCGGATCGAGCTGGTCGGTTCCTACATCCCACACGACGCCACCGATGTGACCATGGTGCAGGTGCTGTTCACGCTGCCCGGTGTCGAGCCAACCACCGAGGTGCCCTCCATCGTTGCCGGTGTCCTCGAGATGGTCACAGACATCGAGGCGGCCCATTCGGTCAAGATCCACCTGACGGGCGGGATCATGATCAACAACCAGTTTTCCGTATCGGGCCAAGGGGATGCTCAGACCCTGATGGGACCAATGTTTCTGGTCATTCTGCTGATCGTCGGGCTGGCGATCCGGTCGGTACTGGGCACCATAAGTACGCTGGTTGTCATTCTGCTGTCGGCCATCGCAGGGCTTGGCGCGTTGGGCTGGATGGGCCTGTCTTTGAACTCTGTCACAGTGCTGGCGCCTCTCTATATCATGACGCTGGCGGTGGCGTCCGCGGTGCACGTCCTGTCCGCCGTCCGTCAGACCATGGTCGATACCGAGGACCGCAAGGAATGGGTCCGCCGCGCGCTCACCGATCATATGGGTGCGATCATCGTGGCCTGCGTGACCACGGCCATCGGGTTCTTCTCGCTGAACTTCTCGATCTCGCCGCCGTTCCGCGAACTGGGTAACTCCGTGGGCATCGGGGTGCTGGCCGCGATGGTATACACGCTGACACTGCTTCCTGCGCTGATCATCATCCTGCCCATCAAGCGGCAAACGCAGCGTCCCGCGGCCTCGCGTGTCATGGATCATGTGGCCGAGTTCGTGATTGCGTGGCGCAAGATCCTGCTGCCCGGCACCGCGTTGGCGGTCGTTGCCCTGATGCTGGGGCTGACGCAGATCAAGCTGGAGGATGATTTTCTCCGTTATTTCGACGAACGCTATGCCTTCCGGCAGGATACGGACTTCACCGAGGCGCGGCTGACCGGGGTCAACAATCTCGACTATCCGCTGCCCTCTGGCGAGGCGCAGGGGATCAACGAGCCTGCCTATCTGCAGGAGGTCTCCGCCTTTACCGACTGGCTGCGCGCCCAGCCCGAGGTCGGCTATGTCCGCTCGCTTACCGACACGATCAAGCGGCTGAACATGAACATGCACGCCGACGATCCGGCCTATATGCGCCTGCCCGAAACCCGTGACGAGGCAAGCCAGTTCCTGTTCCTTTACGAGCTCAGCCTTGGTTATGGCATGGATCTGACCGACCAGATTGATATTGACCGCGAGCTGATGCGCATGTCGGTCTTCATGCCGGGGGTGAACACCACCCAGATGCGGGCCTTGACGCAGCGGGCCGGGGAATGGTTGGCGGAGAACGCGCCCATTATCCACGGATCATGGGTCAAGGATTATGCGGCGCTCCATCCGGGAGAGCCTGTTGCCAATGTGACCCCAACGGGCATAGTGCACGTGTTCAACCTGATATCCGAGCGGGACGTCAAGGCCATGCTGATGGGCACAGGGCTGGCGATCTTCTTCATCTCGTTGATCATCATGGCGGCACTGCGCGATGTGCGGATGGGGGCCATCAGTCTGATCCCCAACCTTATCCCGGCGCTGATGGCCTTTGGCGTATGGGGCTATACCGCAGGGGCCGTGACGCTGGCGATCGCGGTGGTGCTGGCGGCAACACTGGGCATTGTCGTGGACGACACCGTCCACTTCCTCAGCAAGTACACCCGTGCACGCAGGGAGGGAAAATCTCCCGAGGACGCTGTGCGCTACACCTTCCGGTCGGTGGGCATGGCCCTGTTCGTGACCACTATAGGGCTGGTCGCGGGCTTCGCCGTGCTGGCCCAGTCCGGCTTTGCCGTGAACGGTGACATGGCCAAGTTGACCGGCATCACCATCACTCTTGCGCTGATCGCAGACTTCCTGCTGCTGCCAGCGCTGCTCATCTGGCTCGACAAGAGGAGACCTTCCATGAATACAGCCGCAACTGCCGCCGCCGTTATGGGCACGCTTGTCGTCGGAGCACTGGCATTCGGGACCACGGATGCCCGGGCCGAAACACCCCAGCAAAAGGGACTGGCGATTGCCGTCGAGACCGACAGGCGTGACCTTGGCTGGGCCGACTTTGAAGCCGATGGCGAGATGGTGCTGAAGGACAAGGGCGGGCGCGAAAGCCGCCGTGTGTTCCGCAATCTGACACAGGAGCGGGCTGATCCCGGGCTGGGCGATCTGGGCATCATCGTGTTCTCGAAACCGCGGGACATTCGTGGGACGGCCCTGCTGACCCACGCGAATATCGAACCTTCGGACGACGATCAGTGGCTGTACCTGCCCGCAGTCAAGCGGGTGAAGCGGATCTCGTCGTCCAATCGGACTGGCAAATTCGTGGGATCGGAGTTCTCCTACGAGGATCTCGGCTCTCAGGAAGTCAACGACTACACCTATCTCTGGATCCGGGACGAGCCTTGCCCGACCGATCCCGGCCTGACCTGCCATGTGACCGAGAGCTACCCCAAGAACGCGAAATCCGGGTACTCGAAGCGGGTCGCATGGACAGATACCGCCGAATACCGGCTGCAATATATCGAGTTCCACAACCGCCGCGGCGATCTGGAGAAGGCGCTGACCTTTACAGGGTACCAGCAATACCTCGGTAAGTACTGGCGCGCAGGGCGCATGGAGATGGTCAACAAGCAGACGGGCAAGAAGACGGATCTCGTGTGGACGAACTACCAGTTCCGAACTGGGCTGACGGAGGGGGATTTTGATGCAAACCGGCTCAAGTCTGTTGCCCGCTAGGGTTCGACGCTGGCTGTCGGGCGCCCTGTTCGCAGCCGCAGCCATCGCCCTGATCGCTGCCTGCCCGCAGAAGGCGCATGCCGAGGGCGGCGGTCCGGAGACCGAGCTTTTTGGCGAGATCGAACTGGAGGGCACGGGCTTTTTTCGCGCCCCGCAATTTCAGGGTCAGGACCGCGACGGCTTGTCGGTGGCGGGAAAAGTGACCTTCCTTGCCGAATGGCAGGACGGGGATATCGCGCTGAAGTTCACGCCCTTCGCGCGCCATGACATCGCGGATGACCGCCGCTCGCACTGGGATATCCGCGAGGCCAAGCTCGACTATGTGACCGGACCATGGTCCTTCACACTGGGCGCGGACACGGTGTTCTGGGGCAAGACCGAGGTTGTGCATCTGGTCGACATCATCAACCAGACTGATGCGGTCGAGGATCTGGATGATGAGGACCGGCTTGGCCAGCCCATGCTGCGGATCGGGTACCTGTCGGATGTGGGTGAGTTCTCGGGTTTCTTCCTGCCCTACTTTCGTGAGCGCACCTTTCCCGGCACGTCTGGCCGCCTGCGCACGAACCCGCCCATCAACACGGCCCGCCCGGTTTATGATACGGATGCGGAGGAATGGACGCCCTCGTTTGCGGCGCGATATTCAGGCACGTTCGACGCGGTGGACCTGGGGCTCTCGGCCTTTCACGGGCTGGGGCGAGATCCTGCGTTCTTCTTTGATCCAGTGATTGGTGCGGTTCGCCCGTTCTATGAGCGGATCACGCAGCTGGGCGTGGATGCACAGTACACGACGGACGCGACGCTCTGGAAAGCCGAGGCGATCTGGCGCGGCGGGCAGAAGAACGCGAACTTTCGCGAAGAGCCCTTCGTGGCTGCGACGGGGGGTGTGGAATACACGCTTTTTGGTGTTGCCGAGAGCAATGCCGATCTGGGGCTGATTGCGGAATATGCCTGGGACCAGCGCGGCGGCGATGCATCGACCAACTTCCAGAACGATCTGCTTGTCGGTACAAGACTGGCCTTGAATGACGAGGCAGACACGGCTCTTCTGTTGACAGGGGGCTGGGACACGACAGATGGATCAACCTCGCTCAGGCTCGAGGCCGACCGGCGCATCAGCGATGACTGGACAGCGGGCGTGGAGGCACAGGCGTTTTTCGGGCTCGACCGAACCACCCCGGGGGGTGCCTTTGCAGACGATTCCTTTTTTCGCGTTAAGCTGACATATTTCTTCGGGATTGAGTGAGAGGGGTCATGGACGCGGGCGCAAAGACAGCTGAAAAGCAGGCCGACGAAACACGCGTCGAGATATTGCGCCATGCGCATGATCTGTTCTGCCACTACGGGTTCAACAAGACCAATATTGGCGACATTGCCAAGTGCTGCGGCATGTCGGCAGGCAACCTGTACCGGTATTATCGTAACAAGCAGGCGATCGGCCTGGCAGCAGTGCAGCAATATTTCAACGCGGCTGAAACAGCGATGCAGACCGAGCTGATGCACAAGGACGGCACCCCCGAAGATCGTATCCGCAGGTTCCTGATGACGGGTGTTAGCCACATTGTGGAGGAATTGAACCGAAACCCCAAGATCGTTGAGCTGGCCGAGTTCTTGTGCGCTGACGAACAGGGATTGGAGATCCTGAACGCTCATATTGCCTGGAAGCGTCGGCAGTTGACCACCGAAATGGAGATAGGAGTCGCACAAGGTGTGTTTGCGCCATGCGAGGTTGAAAAGACAGCAGCGACCATGCTGACGGCGATGAAGGTGTTCTGGATGCCGATGACGCTGGCGCATTGGCGAGACCCGGCAACGATCATGCCAGAGTTTGAGGAAGTCCTCGATCTTCTGCTTCGGGGCCTTCGGGCCTAATGGACTTCGCGGACTGGCGTCCGCTCAGATTCCCCCTCCGGCGTGCTCACCCTCCGGGCTCCGCGCGCCATTGGCGCCAGGCCGAACGGTCTTGCCGGATCATCAACGTTGGCGTTTCGGGCTCAGGGTTTTCCTGGGCAGCAGAATGGGAATATGCCGGGCTTGTCCGGCATTCCGTTCAGTCCGATAGAAACGGCGCCACTACGGCCCGTGTTTCGGCAGATGGTACCACGGGCACGATCTCAAATCGTGCTCCCAGACCGCGAAACCCAAGCACCCATTCCTGCAAAAGTCGCGCATCGTCGCACTCCATGATCTGGAAACAGCGCCGAAAACCTGTTTCGATCCAGCTGTTCACGTAAATCAAGCCGTCCGGCAATCCGCGTCCGTGGTCGCGAATATGCGCATAGATCGGCAACATGTCGTCATTCTCAAAGGTTTCGATAACCATGAACTGCATCTCAGTCTCCCGGTGGATTTACCTGTCACTCAGGGTCCGCTAAGCGGAAGCAGGAGGCAAGCCCATGGCATTCTCGGACGACGAACTTCAGCGCTACGCCCGGCATCTTGTGCTGCACGAGGTTGGCGGGCCCGGCCAGCAGAAGCTGAGCGCTGCACGGGTGCTGGTGATAGGCGCGGGCGGGCTTGGCTCTCCGGTGCTCCTTTATCTGGCCGCCGCAGGTGTCGGCACCCTTGGGATCGTCGACGATGACGAGGTGTCGCTGTCAAACCTGCAACGACAGGTCCTGCACGCAACCGGGGCCGTGGGCACGCCCAAGACCGACAGCGCTGCAGCAACGATCGCGGGTATCAATCCGCATGTCGTCGTGGAAGCGAATCCGACCCGATTGACGCCCATGAACGCGGACACGCTGATCGGGGCCTACGACATGGTGCTGGACGGCTGCGACAACTTCGAGACCCGGTATCTGGTAAATGCGACCTGTGCGCGTTTGCAGAAACCGCTGGTTTCGGCGGCGCTTGGCCGATGGGAGGGACAGGTATCGGTCTTTCGGCCATGGTTGGGCGGGCCGTGCTACCAGTGTCTCTTCCCCGAAGCACCTGCCGCTGGAGCCGTGGCACCCTGCTCCGAGGCCGGCGTGTTGGGCGCCATCGCCGGTATTCTGGGAACCATGCAGGCAGCCGAGGCGCTGAAACTCATCACAGAAGCAGGCGAGCCGCTCGACGGACGGCTCATGCTATACGATGCGCTGGCTGCAGAAAGTCGGATCATCAGGTTGTCGAAACGCGCTGACTGTCCTGTCTGTCATCCAGGCTGAGGCCGCTCAGACCGGTTGTCCCTTGGTGGCAGTGATCTGGGTCAGACCCTGCACCTTGAACTTGCGCTCGGCAGGCGCGCAGATAACATTCTTCGAGGTGATCCTGCCGAACAGATTCTCGGTATGCCCGGTAAAGTTCTTGGGGCTGAACATGGGCGGGAAGTGCCACCACATGTCGTAGTCCAGCCCAAGCACATGGTTGATGATCTCGGGCGCGTCATCCTTGTTGGCTTCCAGATACAAGAGCGGGCGGTGTTTGGCGATCAGGCCTGACGCGCCCTTGAGCACCTTGACTTCCATCCCCTCAACATCCGCTTTCAGAAGATGCAACGACTGCAAATCCAACGCTTCGTCAAGGGTTTCGATTCGCACGCGGGTGCTGGTGTTGCCCTGCAGTTTGTCCAACGGGATACCCCCGAAATTCGTCTCCCGCGCAGGGTCAGGCCGCACGATGGACAGCCATTCCGGGCGCTCGCCGCAACCGCAATTGAATGCCTGCACGTTCAACAGATCGTTCAGGGCGAGGTTCGCGCAAAGCTGCTGGAAAATCGGGATCTGCGGCTCGAACGCATAGAGCAAGCCGCCTCGGCCGATCTTCTTCGCCATGGGCACGGTCAGCGCGCCCATGTTTGATCCGGCCTCGATGGCCGTCATGCCCGGGCGCAGGATCTGGTCGAGCATCACCCACTCGGCCTCGGAGAACTCGCCATAGGTCAGCAGGCTGCGACCCATGTAGATGTCTTGAGGGTTCGCGAGGAAGCGCCCGTGGCGGCCCTCCACCAAGGTGTAAAGCTCGGTCTCAAGCATAGGCTTCGTCATTCTGCCATCTCCAGGTCAACCCAAACCAGCCGGTGGTCCGAGCTTGTGCGCCGCCCGCTGGAATCGCTCACCAGCGCGGCGCGCGGATCGTCGTTGGCGGGCCAGAACACACCGGAACCGACCACGCTCTGGTGGATTGATGGGAGCGCATAGTCAACCCTGAGGTTACCTGGCCCGCCTGTTTCAGGCCAGTCCGCGGTGTCTCCGGGGTCGCCTGTTGCGCTGGCTCCCGGACTTTCGGGGCGGGGGTCCTGCACAAGATCGTGCGCCAACATTGCTGTCAGCGCGGGCTTCTTTCCGTCACCCTTTGAGGGATCGTTGTTGAGATCGCCAAGGATAACGAAACTGGCGCCCTCGGGCAGCCCGCCTTTGCCTCCCTGATCATCGGTGATCCAGCCCGCACCGTTGATGTAATCGACCCAAAGCCGGATCTCGCCATCATTGCGTAGGCCGTTGCGATCCTCCGGTCCGTCGAACACGGGCGGGGTTGGGTGGGAGGCCAGCAGATGCAACGCCTGGCCATTCGGCAGCGTTGCAGTCACATCCCAGTGGCTCTTCGAAGAAAGCGGCAGAATCGCCCAGGGCTCCGGCGCATAATAGGGCGTGCCGTCGGGGTTCATCGGAGCCGTCGCCCACGGTGTCTCG
>JBGCFK010000330.1:0-10332 GCA_045106875.1 Paracoccaceae bacterium
TTTCCTGAACAATGCGGCCATCGCGGCGCAGGCGTTCCGGGATGCAGGCGCCGCGCGGGTCGCGATATTGGATGTGGATTTCCACCATGGCAACGGCACGCAGGCGATCTTCTATGACCGCTCTGATGTCATGTTCCTGTCGCTGCACGGTAATCCAGATGATGCGTTCCCGTATTTCCTTGGTGATGCGGACGAATCCGGGACGGGCGCGGGCGAGGGGTTCAACGTCAACTATCCGCTGCCCCAAGGCTGCCCGTTCGACACATGGGCCGAAGCTCTGGAAGACGCCTGTGCCCGGATCCGCGCCTACGCACCCGATGCGTTGGTCGTCTCACTGGGTGTGGACACGTACAAGGATGACCCGATCAGTTTCTTCCGGCTGGAAAGTGCAGATTTCCGAAGCTACGGCGCGCGCATTGCAGAAATGGGCCTGCCGACGCTTTTTGTCATGGAAGGTGGATATGCGGTCGAGGAGATTGGCGTGAACACTGTCAACGTATTGGAGGGCTTCGAAGATGCTTGATGCAGCAGCCGGTCTGCCGTCCGAGGTTGCCGCCGAGTTGAGTTCTCTGGACCATGGAGAGCCGCGGGCCATGCCGCCCGTCTTTTACACCTCGCCAGATGTTCTGGCCGCCGAAATTGGACCCGTGTTTCTGTCCGGCTGGATCTGCCTTGGCCGAGCAGATGAAATTCCGAACTCGGGCGACTTCTTCATCCGTGACGTACTGGGCAAGCCTTTGATCGTCACGCGCGACATCAAGAACCAGATCTGCGTGTTGTCGAATGTTTGCCGCCACAGGGGCTCGCGACTTGTCGAACGTTCCGGCTTGGCCAAGAAGTTCACCTGCCCCTACCATGCCTCGACCTGTAATCTTGATGGCGGATTGGTGCGGGCGCCACTGATGGAGGCCGACACCGCCAGCTGCAACCTGCCCAGCTTTGCCGTCGAGGAATGGATGGGTTGGATCTTTGTCAATCTGGACGGGACTGCAGCGGCCGGGCCGGGATCCCGGAGAATGAAGCGCAGGAGCGCTGGGCTTTTGCGGCCCGGTTCAATGCCGAGGACAAGCCGCAAATCGCAGCCATGCAGCAGGGAGTGAAATCGCGGTTAACGACAGCAGGGCCGCTTGCGTCTTCGGATTGTGAGGGTTGCATCTGGGATTTCTATCACTGGATGGCAGCGCGTCTGCTGAACCAGAGCGCATGAAGGCTGTGCACTAGGGCGTTTCGGACCTGATTGGACCGGTCAGTTCGCGAATGGCCCGAGAGCGCGAAGCGCGGCAGGGTATTCGTGATTCAATTTGCTCCGAAAACGCTCTAGATGGCTTGTTACAGGAGGGAGACATGAAACCGATTGAAGCCAATGACCGCCATGTTGCCAATATCGCCAAGGGCGCGTTCCTGCCGTTCACGGCGCCAGATGGAACGCCGGATGGCGAGGTCCTGCAGGTCAACCCGAACAATCCGCGCGGCTATGGATTCCACGTCTACCGTATGACGCCCGGCCAGGTAACGGTCCCGCATCGGCATTCAGGCGACGAGGAGTTCTTTGTCATCGACGGTGATCTGACCGACCATGACGGGTTCGAATACGGCCCCGGCGATCTTGTCTGGCTGCGCGACGGGACCGAGCATTGCTCGTCCTCCAGAAACGGCTGTGTGCTTGTGGTGTACCTGCCGGGCACATCCGAGGTTGGAACTTGACCGACCTCTGCACTCTTTCCGCCACCGAACAGGCCCGGCTGGTCGCCGCGCGTGAGGCCTCTCCCGTCGATCTTGTTCAGGCATCGCTCGCCCGAATCGCCGAGGTCCAGCCTTTGTGCAATGCGTTCACGCTGGTTCTGGCGGACGAAGCCATCGCTGCCGCCCGCGCCGCCGAAGCCGTCGATCCCGTTGGTCCGCTCCACGGCGTCCCCGTCGCATTCAAGGAGTTCACGCCCACCAAGGGTCATGTCACCACGCGCGGCTCGGCAGCTGTGCGCGAGGAGGCGACAGAGGACCCGGCCATCGTGCGCCGATTTCGCGAGGCAGGGGCCATCATTGTCGCCAAGACCACGACACCCGAGTTCGCATATTCCTCGTATACGCGCTCGCCACTTTGGGGCACGACAGGAAATCCTTGGGACCCGGAACGCTGTCCGGGCGGTTCCTCCGGCGGGTCGGCTGTTGCTGTCACTACTGGCTGCGTGGCCCTGGCCGAAGGCACCGACATGGGTGGTTCGGTCCGAATCCCAGCAGCTTTGTGTGGGTGTGTCGGATTGAAGCCCAGCCTCGGCCGCATTCCGATGGATATTTTGCCGACTGTCTTCGATGATATGAGCCATTTTGGCCCGCTCACACGGAACATCGACGATGCCGCGCTGTTCCTGCGAGTAGCCGAGGGGCCGCTGGAGGCTGATATCTCTTCCCAGCGCGTGCCGATGCCCTTGCCCGATGGGTTTGATCAGGACCTGACAGGGTTGAGAATTGGCTTGTCCGAGGATCTGGACATCTATGCTGTCGATCCCGAGGTGCTGGCTAACCTGCACGCAACCGCTGATGCTCTGCGTGATGCAGGGGCCGAAGTTGTCCCGGTCTCGCTGGGCTGGACTGCGGATCTGGTCAGCGACTGGTACCGCTGGTGGGGTGTGTATCTTGCTGCGGCCTTTGGTGATCTGTTGCCTTCGCATCGTGGTCAACTGGACCCGGAGGTGGTTGTTCTGCTCGAGGCCGGGCTTGCCCTGGACGCCGTCAGTTTTGCCCGCATCGATCAGGCACGCACTCGAATGTGGCACCAGCTTTGCGCCGTCTTCCAGACCCACCATGCGCTGCTTTGCCCGACAATGGCTCTGCCCGCGCCGCTCAACACGACGCGCGATACGGATTTTGAACGGATCGACGAGGCTGGACGCCTGCACGGTTTGGACATGACATCGCTGTTCAACATGATAGGTCAGTGCCCCGCGCTGTCTGTGCCCTCGGGGATGACGACAGAGGGCTTGCCGACGGCGGCTCAGATTGTCACGCGGCGTTTTGATGATCCGTTAGCCTTGCGTATCGGTGCCGCGATCGAGGCACGTCGGCCTTGGGCAAAGTGGACCCCAGATGGTCTCGCATGAAGATCGTCGATGCTCACCACCATATCTGGGACCCGGGCGTGAACCCGCATCCATGGTTGTCCGGTCCCTCGATCCCGTTCCGGTATGGCGACTACGCGGCGATACGCAGTGTGTTCCTATGGACGGAATATGACCGCGTGGCCATGGGTTGGGACGTTGTAGCCTCGGTTACAATGGAGGGCGAGTGGGATCCGGCTGATCCCGTGGGCGAGGCGCGGTGGATGCAAGGGCTTGCCGCCACCGAGGGTCGTCCCGCAGCACATGTGGCACAGGCCTGGCTGGATGCCCCCGATGCGGACGCTGTGCTGGAGGCAAATGCCGCGTGTCCCATCGTGCGGGCCGTCCGGCACAAGCCACGTGCCAACGCTGCGCCCGGTGGCCCGGTGGGCGGGATGGCTGAGCCAGCGTTTATCACAGGGTTCCGACGCTTGGCCGCCCACGGACTGCATTTCGAGCTTCAGACCCCCTGGTGGCATCTCGATGAGGCGATTGAACTGGCAAAGACCGCAGACACGCCTATCGTGCTCAACCACACAGGCTTGCCTGCCGACCGCAGTGCAGACGGGCAGCGCTCCTGGCGCGCAGCGATGGCAAGGCTGGCACAGGTGCCGCAGATTCGCGTCAAGATATCCGGGCTGGGTTTGGCAGGGGGCGGCTGGGATCCGGTTTCGAACCGTGATGTGATCCGGACGACCATCGACCTCTTTGGCCCCGACAGATGTATGTTCGCGTCGAATTTCCCCGTGGACAGACTTTGCGCAGGCTTCGACACGATCTGGCGCGAGTTCGACTTGGCCACTCGGGATTTGACCGAAGCCGAGCGAGCGTCATTGTTCCATGCAACTGCGATTGAAACGTACAGCCTGGAGGCGGACATATGAATATCATCGACCTCTCGATGCCGATCGAATCCGGTCATCTTCGCTGGCCGGTCGAACGCGGTGCCAAGGGCGATTTCAATAAGGGCGATCTCTTTGAAGTGTCATGGGTCAGAACCTCGTGCCACGGCTTCACCCATATGGATGCACCGCGCCACATGGCTCCGGGGGGAGCCACGCTGGACGCGCTGGATCTGGCCCGGGTTGTTGGGCGTGCTGCGGTCATTGACCTTTCAGACATAGAACCGAATGAGGAGATCACCGAGGCCCGGCTGGCCACTGCAGCGGCGCATCTTGCGCCCGGAGAGATTGCGTTGTTCCGGACCTGCTGGGACCAGCAGCGCGACTGGAAGACCGAGGCGTTCTGGCGTGACGCGCCCTACCTGTCACGTGCGGCATGCGAGTGGTTACTGGCACGAGGCCCGACTGCATGTGCGTTTGACTTCCCACAGGACTACACCATCCGGCTGCTGCTGGACGGCGAGGTCCGTCCGATCCCCGAACATGTCAGCCATGATGTGCTTCTTAGGAACAATATCACCCTGATCGAGTATCTGGTGAATGTCGGCAAGGTAACGGGCCCCAAGCCTTTTCTGGCGGCCTTGCCGTTGAACTTGCCTGGCGCGGACGGGGCGCCTTCGCGTGTGGTGGCCATTGAAGGCCTCTGACCTCATCACGCCGCGCGATGGAGGTCTTTGGTGTGAGGCTGGTGGCTTCCATGTGGACCCGGGCCGCGCAGTTGAACGCGCCGTCGTCACGCACGGTCATGCGGACCACTGCCGACCGGGGCACAAGGCACTCCTTGCGACACCTGAGACGGCCCTTATCTCGAGCGTCCGCTATGGCGATAACGCCTTTGGCCGGATCGAGGAGCTACCCTACGCCACGCCGCAGCGGATCGGCGACGTGACGGTGACCCTTGTTCCTGCCGGTCATGTCCTTGGCGCTGCACAAGTTGTGATCGAAGCGGGCGGCACACGCGCTGTCGTTTCAGGCGACTACAAGCGTGAGGCGGACCCGACCTGTGCACCGTTCGAATTGGTGGAATGCGACCTCTTTGTCACCGAGGCCACTTTCGGGTTACCCGTCTTTTGCCATCCGCCAGTTGCGGACGAAATTGCGAGATTGATTTCCTCGATCGCCCGGTTCCCGGAACGAACCCATGCGATCGGGGCGTACGCGCTGGGCAAAGCGCAACGATTGATCGCTGAACTACGGTTTGCGGGCTATGATCGAACCATCTATCTGCACGGTGCGCTTGAGAAGCTTTGTGTAGCCTATGAGGAGATGGGTGTGCCTCTCGGGCCTCTGGCGCAAGCGACCGCGAAAGGGCTGGACCTGACAGGAGAAGTGGTGATCGCTCCGCCCAGCGCGTTGGCAGATAGATGGGCGCGGCGCATGCCGGACATGCTGCCTGTGGCAGCGTCGGGCTGGATGCGGGTGCGCCAACGCGCAAAGCAGCGAGGGGCCGAGTTGGCGTTGGTCATTTCGGATCATGCCGACTGGGATGGCTTGACAGCAACCATTCGGGAGACGTGCGCCGCCGAGGTTTGGGTCACACACGGATCAGAAGACGCTCTGATCCACTGGTGTACTGGCGAAGGGATCCACGCGAGGGCGCTGCGCCTTGTTGGGCGCGGCGATGATCCGGACGCCGTGTGATGTCAGCATCCGGATTTCAGATTGCATCGTCAAAGATCAGCGGGCGTTCAGGCGCCTCCAAGCGCCGAAGCGCGGCGGATGACTTGAGGGCGGGTCGGACCGGCGCTCTCGTCGTCACCGGGTCCACGTCGCGGCTGGGAACGCACAACTGGTTCAGGAACACGGGCCGGGCGCTGCTGAACCACATGCTCTTCATCGTCCGTTTCCAACGTGCGCTGTTGCGACTGACGGATCAAGGTTTCCGCCATTCGGATGAAATCGTCCAGCTTGGCCAATTCGTCGTGCAGCTCGGCGCGGCGGTCCAAAGCAATCTTCAACACATCAGTCATTTCCGTTCTCCCCCAAGCCCCAAGTTCGACCCCAACTTGCCGAGCCCCCTCGAATATAGTCAATCTGCGAAGAGTAGGCGGCGGAAATAAGGCCAATATGGGACATCCTTTCGACAAAGCCCTGAGATCGTTTGCAAATTGGGAATTCGCGAGGTCTGATGGCTGCGTCTCTAGAGCAGGTACTTGTATCATAATGAAACATCTAAACAACCACTTAACCGCGTTTGTTAATGTCACTTAGGACCCACTCAGCCTTATTCGCCTTTGGTGTTGTTGCAATTGACGCGATGGGAATCGGAATAATCATTCCGGTCATGCCCGATCTGATGGAGGAGCTGACCGGCGCCTCGATCGGTGATGCCGCGCGCTGGGGTGGCTTCCTTGCCTTCAGCTACGCCTTGATGCAGTTTGTCTTCAGCCCGATCATCGGAGCCTTGTCGGACCGATACGGTCGCCGTCCTGTGCTCATGATCTCGCTGGCAACGCTTGGGGTCGACTATCTGCTGATGGCCATGACCCCGGCATTGTGGGTCCTGTTTATAGGTCGCCTGATCGCAGGGGCTGCGGGCGCGACCTATGCGACGGCCTCTGCCTACATCGCTGATGTGACGCCTCGCGAGAAACGTGCCGCAGCCTTTGGCCTGGTTGGAGCCGGGTTTGGCGTGGGGTTCGTCTTTGGGCCCGTGATTGGTGGATTGATGGGCGAGATGGGCACCCGTGCGCCGTTCTATGCAGCGGCAGTCTTGAGCTTTGTGAACCTTGCATATGGGCTGATCTTCATACCTGAATCGCTCGCTCCCGCGAATCGCAGAGCTTTTAGTCTGAGCCGGGCCAATCCCTTGGGTGCGATGCGTCAGGTTGCCAAACTGCCCATGATTGGGTGGTTCGTGGGGGTGATCTTTCTCTACGCGCTTTCGCACGCAGTCTATCCCGCGGTGTGGAGCTACTTTGCCAAGGAAGGCTTCGACTGGTCGCCCTCGCAGATTGGCTGGTCGCTGGCTCTGGTCGGGATCGGTTTTGCGGTTGTGCAGATGGGTGTAATCCGCCTGTTCCTCAAGTGGTTCGGCGAAGTCACCACCACATGGCTTGGTCTCGGGTTTAACGTGATCGGGCTGACGGCGCTCGCGTTGGTGACGCAAGGCTGGATGCTCTATGCATTGATGCCGCTGATTGCACTGGGCGATGTGGTGAAGCCCGCTCTGATGGGGTTGATGTCCCAGCGGATCGCGGATGATGCCCAGGGAGAGCTTCAGGGCGTGATCGCATCTGCCCAATCCATCACAGCGGTCGTCGGACCGCTGATGATGACTCAGGTGTTCGCCCTGTTCACGACGCCGCCCGGGACATACCTGCCCGGTGCCCCGTTCCTGTTGTCCGCGTTGGCAATCGTGATGGCGGCCGTGATCTTCCGTTACGGGCTGGCAGCAGATAAGGCGGAGACGCGCTGATCTGCTCCGAATCCCGACTGGTCCTCGCAGCCTGCCATGGCTATGGTTCGGGAAAATTTCGAAAATTACCCGGGGAGTGAGACGTGCCGAAACATTTTGACGGCCTCGAGACACGTGAACAGGACGAGCGAGAGCGGTCACAGTTCGAGTGTTTGCGCGCATTGCTGGCAAATGCTCTGCCACTGGCCCCGGGCCTGGCCCGGCATTTGGACGGTGTGCAACCAGATTTGATTGTGGACCGCAAGGCCCTGGCGCGCTTGCCTGTCCTGCGGAAGTCTGACCTTATGGCTTTGCAGAAATCCGATCCGCCCTTTGGTGGCTTGACGACCCGCACGCCGACCGAGTTCACGCATGTCTTCCAATCTCCCGGCCCGATCTACGAGCCAGGGATGGACACGGCCGACTGGTGGCGCTTTGCCCGGGCGCTTTGGGCAGGCGGTTTGCGGCCCGATGACGTGGTATTGAACTGCTTTGCCTACCATTTGACACCGGCTGGGTTGATGTTCGATTCAGGTGCTCGTGCGCTGGGCGCGAGCGTTCTGCCCGGTGGGGTCGGCAACACCGAGGCGCAGGCCCTCGCAGCGGCAGATCTCGGTGTTACGGCGTATGCGGGGACGCCGGACTTCCTGAAAGTCCTGATGGAGAAAGCCGCCGAGCTTGGCCGCACATTGAACATCACCAAGGCTATCGTCGGCGGGGGGCCATTGTTTCCAAAAATGAGAGAGTACTACCGTGATCACGGCATCTCTTGTGTGCAAGGCTATGGAACAGCGGATCTGGGCTCGATCGCATATGAGGCTCTTGGTCCGGATGGCTTGCATACGCCTTACATGATTGTGGATGAAGGCTTGATCCTGGAGATTGTGCGACCCGGAACTGGCGACCCTGTTGCCGAAGGCGAAGTCGGCGAAGTGCTCGTGAGTCTTCTGAACGCAGACTATCCTTTGATACGATTTGCGACAGGGGACATGTCGGCGATGTCTGATGCTGCCCCTGTTTGTGGGCGTACAGGCGCGCGTATCAAGGGTTGGATGGGCAGAGCCGATCAGACCACCAAGGTGCGCGGCATGTTTGTCAGGCCCGAACAGGTGGCCGAAGTGCTGCGGCGGCACCCGGACGTGACCAAAGCGCGACTAACTGTCGGGCGCGAGGACGATTCTGATTCGATGGTTCTGGCCGTGGAGACGGAAGCTGCAGATGGGGCAGCAATTGCTCGATCTCTGCGCGATATTTTGAAGTTGCGTGCAGACGTTCGAGCTGTCGCGGTGGGCAGCCTACCGAATGACGGCAAGGTTATAGATGACACCCGGGATTTTGGCTGACCGGATCCAACGGCATTCCTGACCTGCCGGTCACGAATACTGTTCTTCCGGCGTGCTCGGGCATTCGCCCTCCGCGCGCCATTGGCGCCAAGATTTGCCGTATCATTTTGACGGCGGCACTGGGCGCCGAGAGCTGTGTCGTGCGCAGCAGCGGTGCGAGGGTATGTCTTGTGAACGGCCTTCAGGCCTCGAACTCAGTTTGCTTCCTCAACCCCGTGCACGCCGGCGTCGGCCGCCGTCACGCCCACCGCGCGCGCCTTCGGGTGCTCCGCCTGCGGGCTTGTTGTGCCGGATCCAAGCAGATCCCGCTTCATCGTGGTTCAGCAGAAAATCAGCAGCTTTGATCGCTTCAATCTCCT
Source organism: Paracoccaceae bacterium (assembly GCA_045106875.1). Classification (GTDB taxonomy): domain Bacteria; phylum Pseudomonadota; class Alphaproteobacteria; order Rhodobacterales; family Rhodobacteraceae; genus Thermohalobaculum. The sequence goes on from JBGCFK010000330.1 coordinate 9,097, forward strand.
TCGATGGCATGCCTTTGGTCGAGCCAAGACCAAGCAATGTCACCAGCTTATCCTTGTCGATACCTTCCGGGATGCTGACGCCCAATGCCGCCAGTGCCGCAAGCCGTTCCTCAAAGGCCGATTGCTTTACAGGAAGCGCTACCGGGTTCATGATCGCCGACGTCATCCCTGCCGCATAGGCCATCGGCAGGAAGGCGTTGTTGATGCCATGCCGGTTCGGCAATCCGAACGAGATGTTCGATGCGCCGCATGTAGTGTTGACGCCCAGCTCATCCCGAAGGCGCCGCACCAGCGTAAACACCTGATGCCCTGCCGTGGCCATTGCACCAATCGGCATCACGAGTGGATCAACCACGATGTCATGGGCAGGAATGCCAAAATCGGCGGCTCGCTCGACGATTTTCTTCGCCACGGCAAAGCGGACATCCGGATCTTCCGAGATGCCGGTGTCATCATTCGAGATTGCCACCACCGGCACATTGTATTTCTTGACCAGTGGCAGAACCAGCTCCAAGCGTTCTTCCTCGCCTGTGACCGAGTTCAGGAGAGGGCGCCCCTCGGCGGCCTCCAACCCGTTCTCCAGCGCGCCCGGCACCGAGCTGTCGATACACAGCGGCGCGTCGACCAGCGCTTGCACCCGTTCCACCAGTTCCTTCATCAAAGGCGGTTCAACGAAGTTGTTGTCCGCATAGCGCGGGTCCTCGGCCATCTTGTTCGAGAACACCGCCCCCGAGTTGATGTCCAGCACGGTGGCTCCGCACGCGACCTGTTCCTGTGCGTCCTTTTCGACAGTCGAAAAATCGCCCGCTTCCAGCTCTGCCGCCAGTTTCTTGCGCCCGGTCGGGTTTATCCGCTCGCCGATCACGCAGAAGGGCTCGTCGAAGCCCATGACCACGGTCTTTGACTTGGATTCGATCACAGTACGGGTCATGGACGGTCCTTTCAGGCACAATACGTCTGTTCCGGGCGGTGTCTCGCCCGGATCGGCAGGTCAGGTCAAGGGGAGGCCGGTTCTGGTAGGTCTCAGGCGATTGCAGCAGCCGTCGATCCGGCCGGGCGGCCATATTGATCCACGAACTCGGCCGTCTTCTTGATCCCGCCAAGGGGGAAGAAGTGAACCTGCTCGATGTTAAAGTCCGGATTGGCAGCCTTGTGCTTGGCCAAGTCGGTGTGGATCTCGGTGGTCGCCGTCGGCTGCAGCAAAATTGCCACGTCCATAGCGCGCCGTTGCAGCAC
>JBGCFK010000331.1:0-13090 GCA_045106875.1 Paracoccaceae bacterium
GGTGACGGCCCAACTCGACGGCGATGTCGTCCACACGAAAGCGACGGGAGAGCAGCTCATCGAGCTTCCGGCGCTCGGCAAGATCGAGCTGAGAATAGGAACGGGGCATGAATCTTCTCCAAGCTAAGGCGCTGAATTCACGAGAAAATCGCACTTGGAAATAGAATTCACCCAGCGGCTCTTTCTCTGGCGGAGATAGCAGGGCCGGCGAGGCGGCGCCAGAAGCAGTGGCGTTAACTTCCGGCGCCCGGCTTGGTGTACCGACGCATGCCATACGCAAGCCATACGCGTGCGGTACGGATGCCATACGCTTGCCATACGCCTCGATCCAGACAGCAAGCGCATTAACGGAGGTAATTGCGGATGGCTTGTAAGCCGGGTTCTGTCCTGGCCGAAACCAGTGATGGTCATTCATCTGGGACGCAGGTTGCCCCGCGCCTCACGCTGTCTACCCGGGATCCGCGCCGGAGACGGCACCGGGCCTAAACCCATGGATCCCCTATCTGACATTGCTCCCGGTGGGGCTTGCCGTGCCGGGCCTGTTACCAGCCCCGCGGTGGGCTCTTACCCCACCGTTTCACCCTTGCCATTGCTGGCGGTCTGTTTTCTGTGGCGCTTTCCCTGAGGTTACCCTCGCCGGGCGTTACCCGGCACCGTGTCTCCATGGAGCCCGGACTTTCCTCGAACACTTGCGCGCCCGCGACCATCCAGCCATCCGCAGGCACCGTTTAGGCGGACATGCGGGATGGGTCAACAATTGGCCAAACTGCCAGACCTTGCCGCGCAAGCCGGAGCCAATCGAATTTGCCCCCAGGGTCGATTTTGCGCACGGGGGCAATATCCGAATGACCGATGACACGCTCAGGCGGGATCTGCCAACGATCCAGAATGCAGCGCAGCAAGCGCTCCAAGGCGACCATCTGGGGCTGCGGAAACGGGTGATAGTCCAGATGATGCCCGGGGTTCGCAAGCTCGATGCCGATGGAATGAGAGTTCACATCCTCCACTGCACCCCATTGCGACCGCCCCGCATGCCAGGCGCGCATGTCCTCTTGAACCATGTGGATCACAGCACCACCCTCAGAGATCAGATAGTGCGCGGACACTTCGGCTACAGGATCGCAGAGACGCCTGACCGCCGCATCTGCCGTCAGCATTCCGGTGTAGTGCAGCACGACCATATCGGGGCGCTCCACCCCCCTGCGTTCGGTGAAATTCGGTGAAGGCACCCAAGAATGCGGTGAAACCGTTGTCATTTAGGCACTTATGCCCCCTTCTTAATGCGACTCACTCAAAGAACAGGCTTAACGAGACCGTAATGGAATGCTACGAGTGTAAGCAACATGGGGAACAACATGGCGGAGGCCGGGCATGGCTACCAGAATGGATATGCGCGCACTTGCGGTGGCAGTGCTCTTGGGCCTTGGCGGATGTGGCATTGTCTACACCTCGCCGGGTGTGTCGGAAGGAACGATTTTCGGCGGTGCCGTCGACGATCTTGATGTCTCGGTCGTTCCGCTGACATTCGAGTCAACTGCTGCTGCCAATCTGACGGCTTACGTGCCGTCTCGTCTGCCGCTGGGCCTGCAGCCGGATGCATATAGACAAGTGTCCGCAAATACCGGAGCACGCGCCACGCCGCGGTTGCCCTCGCTTCCGGCTCCGCCATCTCGCCCGAATGCGCGGCCAGGCTTTATCCCGGATAACATGCCCCCGGCAGAGGCCCCGCGTCCTTACGAAATCGGCATCGCTGACGTTCTCTTGCTGTCGGTGAACGCGTCGAGCGCCTCGATCGAGCAACTGCCGGGGCTGATTTCGGCCCAGTCCAAGCGCCAAGGCTTTGTCGTGCAGGATGACGGAGCGATAGCAATTCCGGATGCGGGCCGTGTGCGCGTCGCAGGCATGACGATGCAGGATGCGGAAGCCGCCATCTTCCAGGCGCTCGTGAGTGCAGGGATCGATCCATCCTTCAGCCTGGAGATTGCCGAGTTCAATTCCCAGCGTGTGTCCGTAGGTGGCCGGGTCAACAGCCCGCTTCTGGTGCCTATCACGCTGAAACCCCTCTATTTGCATGAAGCCGTGGACTCCGCTGGCGGGCTGAGCGTCTCTGATGCAAGGGTATCGAAAATCCAGTTGTTCCGGGATGGCCGCACTTATCAGGTTTCCGTCCGGCGTTTCCAGAATGACCCGTCGGTGCGTCAGATCTCGCTTCGTGACGGTGACAGCGTGTTCGTGGTATCAGATTTTGAGGAAGAGCGGGCGCGCGCCCGATTTCAGGAGCAAATCCAACTACGCCAGCAACAGCAATCGCAGGTGCAATTCCAACTTCAGGCCAACCTGACGAATGCGCAGATCAGTGCGCAGATTGCCTCCAACCAGTTGAACCGTCTTAACGCCGAACGTGACGCCTTCATGCAGCGTGTCGAGTTGGGCGCCGTGAAGCGCGACTATGCTTATCTGGCCGGTGAAGTTGTGGTTCCGCAGCGCGTGGAACTGCCCTTCGAGAACAAAGCCGTACTTGCAGATGTGCTGTTCAACAATCGTGGGATCAACATTAACTTTGGTGACTACGGCGAGATTTATGTGCTGCGGCGCTCGACAAATCCCGAGGAACTCAGCCGCGTGACCGCCTATCATCTGGACGCCGACAATGCGGTGAACCTGTCATTAGCCTCGACTTTCGAGGTACATGCCGGGGATATCGTTTTTGTAGCTGAACAGCCAGTTACGGCGTGGAACCGTCTGCTGACGCAGATCTTCCCGTCGCTTCTGGGAACTGGTCTGAACGCGGTCACTCAGTTCTGATCAACCAATGACGACGAAACACCAAGGCCGGCGTCCAAGGGCGCCGGCCCTTTCGTTGGCCGCAGGCCGAGCAGCTTTTTTTCAGGAAAAAACTTCTTGTTCTGCGGCCCCGTCACCCGAAACCGATATGAACCCACCCATGTCTCCAACCAGCCGAAGCGCTGTCAGACATCCGGTTGTGTACGCGCCTGTATCCACCGCGATCCTGCCATTGCGTAGGGACGGTGCATCGACAATGTGGTGTCCATAGACAACCCACAGCCCATCGGACCGGCGCATGCGCAGGAAATCATCGCACCCCCATGCCAAGACCTGAGGCAGCTGAGCATCAGCAGGTTTTTGCGGGTCTGCTCCTGCATGTGTCACCATGACATTGCCGAGCTGAAACTGCGGCACCATCTGCGCGATGAACGCGGCATGCTGCCCCATAGCCTTGCGAAGCTGCATTGAAAGCGCCAGCAGATCATCCGGGTCATCGGGATCGCCGATGCGAGACAACCCATAGCTCAAAAGTGTCTCGTACCCTCCGAACCTAACCCAATGCCTACCTTTGACAGGGTTGTTCAGAAAATGCTGCAACATCAACTCATGGTTGCCAGCGATGAATACCGTCTCAAACTCCGGCCACTCACGCACAGCAAGCAGAAACTCCAGGACGCCCGCCGACTGCGGCCCCCGGTCGATCAGATCTCCGACAAAAGCAAGAACCGGCGGCACCCCGTTCATATCGTCAAGCCGAAGCGAGTCACGCAAAATTCGGTCGATCATTTGCTCAAGCAGATCAAGCCGCCCGTGCACGTCGCCGACAACATAGAGCGCGCCGTCCACCCGGGGCACCGTGCTGTAGGGAACCAACCCCTGCAAAAACCCACGTTTCCAAAAACCTTTGCGCACGTCCTGCCTGCCTAACCCGTTGGCCCGCAGCATGTCACTGCAGGGCCATTGCATCTGTCACCCTGCATCCGCGTCGCCAATCGGAACAACTTGTTCCAATATCAGCCAAGCTGGACCTGAAGTGACAATCTCTTGAAGCAATTCGCATGCCCGTGATGCGGTGCATCGCAACCGCGCCCACAGGGTTTTCGACCATTGAAAGTTACACCTCCTGATCAGCGTACGGCGACCTAGCCCATTGTGTCATCTGAATTTTTCCAGCAGCCAGCCCGCACCGACACTGCCACCTTGCCTGAAATTAAACCGAAGACGCCAAAAAAATGTCGGATGGCCCGGTGTAAATGCGTTATTCTTGCAAATGTGGGAATGTACCGGTTGGAGAGTTGTTCCTGGCAGGTTCTGAATGTTGCATAACTTGAAGCAGGGTATGGATACAGATCCATGAGTTTGAGTGACGAAGCCAATTCGGTGGACGAGATCGCGGCCAGCACGGAGGCTCTTGCCGCTGCTGCGCGCCTCGGATCACCAACACAGTTTTTTCTCGTCTCGAAGCGTATCCTCGATGTTTTGGCCGCCTTGCTGGCATTGCCCTTCGTTGCATTGGTCGCGCTTGGATTGCTCCTGATCAATCCAAGTTGGAACGCCGGACCTCTCATCTTTGCGCAAACACGCATGGGCCGTGGCTGCGTTCCGTTCCGCGCCTTTAAGTTTCGCACCATGCGTCCCGCCAACCAAGTGAGCCGAGGTCCGGACGATCCGTTGGAGACCGACCGGATCACGCGGCTCGGACAGTTCCTCCGCCGTATGCGGATCGATGAATTACCGCAATTCATCAACGTTCTGCTCGGCGAAATGAGCCTCGTGGGCCCGCGACCCGATTATTGGGAGCACGCATTGCACTATGCCGCGACAATTCCGGGTTATCGGATGCGCTACTCAGTACGGCCGGGTATCACTGGCTTCGCGCAGGTTGCCTCGGGTTACGCCGAGGGGGCAGACCAAACGGTCGCGAAGACACGCTACGATTTGCGCTACATTGCTGATGCCGGGTGGCGCATGGATGCGGATATTCTCTGGCGCACCGTGCGTGTGATCCTCACTGGTTTTGGTGCCCGATAGGTCAGTCTGAGGCCAGTCCAAGCCCAGCGCACGAAATCAGCTCGCGGTCGCTAACAGAAGTGTCATTCCGTCGGTAGATGCGATGGTCAAAAGAGTGCCCGGCGCAGGTTGAGCGCCATCTTCTGCCATCCGTGCACGCCAGCGGATGCCATCCACTTCGACATTCCCGGTGCCACCTGCCTTGAAACCGTCGACCACCACGGCATTGCGTCCCACCAATTGCGCAGCCCGATTGTTCAAACCCGGCAGGTCGGATGTGGGCTTGCGAGAAAGCACCAGCCAACGTCCTCCCAAGGTGAACAAGATCGACAACACTGCGAAGAGGATCAGTTGTGTCGTCCCGGCCATCCCGGGCGCGATCCATAGAAGCAGTCCCAGAGTCAATGCAGCCAAACCAGGCCAGATCAGAAAAAAGGAGAATGTCGCCAGTTCGATCACTCCCAATCCGAAAGCGAGCGCAATCCACCACCAGGGTGATGCCCCATCGAGAAAGCTGATGATGTTCATATGAAATCCTCCTTCTAACGTGACTTGGGCGGCGCGCTCTTGTGGCCTACCGCCTCTCGGTTCCGCTTAGCCCGCGCGCGCTCACGCAGGGGTAAGCCTGTCCGGCCGGGTCAGGCGCCGCTTTTCAGCTGTTTGGTCAGTTCGGCCACACCGCCGACTGCACCTGCGAGGCCAGATGCCTCAAGTGGCAGGAAGATTGTCTTGGCATTCGGCGCAGCCGCAACATCGCGCAGAGATTTTACGTACTCCTGCGCCACGAAGTAGTTGATCGCGTTTACATCGCCCTCGGCAATCGCGGCCGAGACCATCGCGGTCGCCTTCGCTTCTGCTTCGGCCGAACGCTCACGCGCTTCGGCATCGAGAAATGCTGCCTCCCGGCGTCCCTCAGCCTCGCGCACCTGGGCTTCCTTCACACCTTCAGCCTTCAGGATAGCAGATTGCTTCTCTCCTTCCGCGGTCAGAATCTCGGCTCTGCGATCACGCTCGGCCTTCATCTGGCGACCCATCGCCTCGGTGATGTCCGCGGGCGGGGCAAGGTCCTTGATCTCGACACGTGTGACCTTGACGCCCCAAGGCTGGGCAGCCTCGTCAATCACCACGAGAAGGCGAGCGTTTATCGAGTCGCGATTGGACAGCGTCTCGTCCAGGTCCATGGACCCGATCACGGCACGAATGTTCGTCATCGACAGATTTCGCAACGCCAGTTCGAGATTGCGGACTTCATAGGCCGCCTGAGCCGCGTCGATAACTTGATAGAACGCAACCGCATCAGCATGCACTGTCGCGTTGTCACGGGTAATGACCTCCTGCCCCGCCACGTCCAGCACCGTTTCCATCATGTTGATGCGGGTGCCAACGGTTTCGATGAACGGGATCAGAATGTGCAGACCCGGCTTGAGCGTACGCGTATACCGACCAAACCGCTCGACCGTCCACTCCTCGCCCTGCGATACCGTGCGTACTGCGCGAATTACAAATATAAGAACCAGGATAACCAGCGCCCAAACCGCGATTTGGAACACGCCTACCTCGCCAATTCCTTCGATATACATTTTATTCCCCTCTTTTTTATTTCCCCATATCGCTTTGACTATTTGATATGGAGATTTGATTGGGCTAAATCAAGATTTCGACTGTATCATTTAAGAACGCATCAAGTTGCATTTCGCAACTCTACTCAACTGCACAAGCCAGGGTGCGGCTGATCTGAGCCATTGGGCGTCCAGATTGTGCACCCGGGTCTTAGACTCCATCTGAACAGCAGGTGGTGCTTCCTGCGAAGTCGGCGCCTTGTCCACGACACGCTCACGAACCGACGCTTTGACGCAATTCCCGCCCAGCACGAAACCATCGCGCCCCATTTGCCCAAGGGCACAGCTAGCAGAATTGCCGCCAAAGCTGGCGCCATTGTTCTTCAGCATATCCAACAGGCCAATGAAGTCCTCAACCGGCCATTCGGCAAACATCTTTACCGTGTTGCATTGTTTCTGAACCAGATCCCGCAAGAAGAGCGCATTGTACTGAACGCAAAGCGATTCCCGCGCATGTCGGATCACTCGTGTATCCTTCAGCGGCTTGTCCAAATCATTATCTGACATCATACTTCAACGCGCACCATCAGAGCCCCACAAGGCATGATCAATGCCATTCCATTTTGTTTTCGACAACTGTCCAGTTAGCCTCAACCTGAGGATCCCGCGCGAGAAGGTCGCCAACCACTGGTCGTTCGGAATGGCAGCAAGCTCGGCGGATGTTTGAGCTTTCGTGTTGGAGCCTCAAACCCCGCCGGATCGCCGCTGCGCGCTGCTGCGGTCTCGAAAAGTTCATCGAATGTTAGCGCCCACCGACCCTCGGTCTCGCTGGTTTCCCAGACCACCGCCGTTGAAATTCTCCGGTTCACGTCAAATATCTGTCACAGATCAAGATGCAAAGACATGGAGTAGATAATGCTCAAGACCAAATTTGGCGTAGTTGCTCTGCTTGCAGGCGCGATGGCGGTCTCCGCCCCTGTGGTCGTAAGTCAGCTTTCGACACCCGCGCAAGCCGGTTTGCAGGCCGTGCTGCCCTCATTTGCCCCTCTGGTGCGCGAAACTCAGCCATCGGTTGTGACAATTCAGGTTGCCGGACGCCCCGGAGGCAGGGCCCAGCCACAGATCGATCCACAGATGCGCGAGTTCATGGAGCGCTTCTTCGGCCGCAACTTCCCGGGCCAGTCGCCACAGAACAGTGAGCGGCAAGTGCGCGGGTTGGGGTCCGGCTTCATCATCGATCCCAAAGGGTTCGTCGTGACCAACAACCATGTCATCGAAGGTGGTGACGAGATTACAGTCGTGCTGAACGACGGAACCGAGCTTGTTGCCGAGCTTGTCGGCTCCGACCCCAAGACAGATCTGGCCGTGCTGCGTGTGGAAGCCGGTGTCCGGTTGCCCGCAGTCGGCTGGGCCAATTCGGACAAGGTCGAGGTTGGTGATTGGGCGATTGCCATCGGCTCACCATTTGGCCTGGGCTCTTCGGTAACCGCAGGCATCGTATCGGCGCGCGGACGGAACATTCAGTCAGGCCCCTATGATGACTATATGCAGGTCGATGCTCCCATCAATCGAGGGAACTCGGGCGGCCCGCTCTTTGATCAGCTTGGCAAAGTGATCGGTGTGAACACTGCGATCTTCTCGCCCTCGGGCGGTAACGTGGGGATCGGCTTCGCCATTCCGGCCAACCAGGCGCGCGACGTGGTCGAGGACTTGATTGACGATGGTTCGGTTGATCGAGGTTGGCTGGGTGTTTCGATCCAGCCCGTGACCTCGGAGATTGCAGATGCAATCGGGCTGGAAGACGTCGTCGGCGCGATGATCTCCGAACTGGTGGAGGACGGCCCAGCGGCATCCGGCGGGCTGAAACGCGGCGATGTGATCCTTAGCTTCGACGGACAGATCATCGATACTGTGCGCGACCTGACGCGAACCGTGGCTGACACAGATCCCGGCAAACGGGCCAAGGTGCGTGTGTTCCGCCGGGGCGAGGAGGAAACGGTCACGATCCGTACCGGACGCTTCCCGACTTGATTGCTCGCAGGGTGGGTCAAGGCCTACCCTGCAACCACCTACCCAAAATGCATAACCGCATACTCTGGACCGCAGGTCCGGCGGAACCGGACTGTCCTATTCACAAGGACGAGCCCGCGGCGTGAATTCCTGCGCGGACGCGCGCATCGCGCGCAGCAGCGCCTACCGATTGCATATTGTCGGCTTCCTGCAACTCGATTACCATCTGTCACGGGGCTGTTCTCGGGGTATTTCATGAGCAGCACATCGACCACCGTCGCCATAACACGGCAGGGGGCGCTATTGTCGTTGCTCTCATCCAGACCGGGTTTTTCAACGACGACTCTGCGAGCACAACCACCCCGCAGACAAGCAAGGCGAGCTATAGCGGTGATTGGGTCGTCTCGCAGTATGGGCAGAACCAGTCTTGCCTGAATGCAGGCTCCCTCGCGAAACTGGTCCGGGGTGCGGACGGGTTGCTCACAGGCAATATCAGCCTCAGCTGTGGCGGCCAGACCTGGCACTACAAAGTAGATGGCTATGTTGACGGCATGGACGCTTATGGTCAGTCCAACTCGCAGCTCAACCAAACTGGAGATGTTGTCTGGCAGCTGTCAGATGACGGCTCGAAGGTGACCGGTTTTATTGAATGGCCGCAAGATCGCTATGCGATTGATCTGGCCAGATAGAGGCCTTGGCCGGGCGGACGGGCGCCCGGCCTTCGCTTAGCCGCATTTCGAATGGCCGCAATCGAGGCAGGTCTCGCAACCTTCTTTCATTTGCAGATTAAACCCACCACAGGATGAACATGTGCTGGGCGCCACACCGCCCACGACTTTGCGGGCGATCAGGTTTTCGTTCGCCGGATCCTCGGCAAGCCCCATCCCTTCGCCCGCGATAAACCCGATCTCGATCAGGTGACGTTCGATAACGCCGCCGATAGCAGCCAGGATCGAGGGCACGTAGCGCCCCTTCATCCATGCGCCCCCGCGCGGGTCAAAAACGGCCTTGAGTTCCTCAACCACAAACGAGACATCACCGCCGCGCCGGAACACCGCCGAGATCATTCGCGTCAACGCAACCGTCCACGCATAGTGCTCCATGTTCTTCGAGTTGATGAAGATCTCGAAGGGCCTGCGCCGCTCTCCATCCATGATATCGTTCATGGTGATGTAGATCGCATGTGCGCTTTCGGGCCAACGCAGTTTGTACGTCACACCGCCCAGCGTCTCGGGGCGTTCCAACGGCTCGAACATCTGCACCACGTCACCAACCTGCGCCAGTGCGGTGGGGGCCGGATCCTTGGCATCTGGTGCAGACTCCGCGACCTCCAGCACCGAGCCGGTCACCGCGTTCGGGCGATAAGTCGTGCAGCCCTTGCAGCCCGTCGCGTAGGCTTCGAGGTAGACATCCTTGAACGCCGCAAAGCTGATGTCCACGGGCACGTTGATGGTCTTGGAGATGCTCGAATCCACATATTTCTGCGTCACCGCCTGCATCTTCACGTGATCCATCGGGTCGAGCGTCTGGGCGCTGACAAAATAGTCCGGCAAGTCGGCATCCCCGTGGATCTCGCGCCATTTTGCAACCGCGTAGTCAACAACCTCTTCTTCGGTCTTCGAGCCATCCTTTTGCAAAACCTTGCGCGTGTAGGAATAAGCAAACACCGGCTCTATCCCTGACGAGACATTGCCCGCATAGAGCGATATCGTTCCCGTCGGTGCGATGGATGTCAGCAGGGCGTTACGGATGCCGTGTGCGGCGATCCCCTCGCGGATATCCTCGGGCAGCGTCTGAATGTGCTGACCCTTGAGATACGCATCCCGGTCAAAGAGCGGAAACGCACCTTTTTCCCGTGCCAGATCGACTGAGGCACGATAGGCGGCGTGCTGAATGGTCTCCATCCACTTAGCCGTCTGGGCCACGGCCTCATCCGAGCCATAGCGCAGGCCGACCATCAGCAGAGCGTCCGCAAGCCCGGTGACACCCAGCCCGATCCGCCGTTTTGCACGCGCTTCCGCTGCCTGGGCCTCCAGCGGAAAACGACTTGCATCCACGACATTGTCCATCATGCGGATGGCCGTGGTTACAGTTTCCGTAAGTGCCGTTTCACAAAGATGCTTGTCGTCCTCGAACGGATACCAAACGAGGCTGGCAAGGTTGATCGAACCCAGAAGACACGCGCCATAGGGTGGCAGAGGTTGCTCGCCGCAAGGGTTGGTCGCAGAGACCGTCTCGGCATAATGCAGGTTGTTCGCGGCATTGATGCGGTCGATGAAGATCACGCCCGGCTCGGCATAGTCATAGGTCGAGCGCATGATCCGGTTCCACAGATCAGTTGCCCGCACTGTCTTGTAAGTGCGCCCTCCGAAGGTCAGGGGCCAGTCTGCATCCGTCTTCACCGCCTCCATGAAAGCATCCGTCGCCAGAACGGACAGATTGAACATCCGGAGGCGCACGCTGTCCTGTTTGGCGGTGATGAAGTCCTCGATATCCGGGTGGTCGCAACGCATGGTCGCCATCATCGCGCCGCGCCGCGAGCCTGCCGACATGATGGTGCGGCACATGGAATCCCAGACATCCATGAAGCTGAGGGGGCCGGATGCGTCCGCGCCCACACCTTCGACCGCTGCGCCCTTGGGGCGAATTGGCGAGAAGTCGTAGCCGATGCCGCCGCCCTGCTGCATTGTCAGTGCGGCTTCTTTCAACATTTCGAAGATGCCGCCCATGCTGTCAGGGATCGTGCCCATGACGAAGCAGTTGAAAAGCGTGACCGAGCGTTCGGTGCCCGCACCTGCAAGGATCCGACCCGCGGGGAGATATTTGAAACCGGAGAGGGCGTCGTAGAAGCGATCTTCCCAGACGGATGGGTCTGGTTCGACGGCAGAAAGCGCGCGCGCGACACGTCTCCAGCTATCCTCGACCGTTTTATCGATGGGCGCGCCTTCGGGCGTCTTGAAGCGATACTTCATGTCCCAGATCGACTGGGAGATCGGCGCTGTGAACGGCTGCATAAGGGCTACCTCCTTCGCTCACACAACATATTGTGGAAGCGCGGATATATACACCGAAATATGGGCTGGCAACACCTCGCCAACCATAAAAGATCACTTTCGTCGGTTGGTAAGATTTACCTATTACCAACCATATCAGAGAACAGTAGGGTAATTTAAGTTAACGCGGCAAGCACTTGAAACTTGAGCGAGAATGACACGTAGCCTATGATTCGCAATAGGCAGGAGGAACAGGTGAAGCAGGGCAAGCTGGCATCGCTAAAAAGGCGAGCCTGCGCGATGGTAGCGCTGGCCCTGATTCCATGCGCCGCGCAAGCCGAAGACCCGGTGCCTCAGCCGCGTCCGACACATAACCTTTTTGGCATGACCGGGCTCATAGACCTGCCCTCAGCGGATATGCAGCCCGACGGACAACTGACGGCAACCGCGGGATACTTTCATGGGTTCCTACGTAACACGGTCTCTGCCCAGTTTCTGCCCGGGGTCGAGGTGGCGTTTCGCTACTCGATACTTGAGGACCTCAGCGTCAACTCTGATCTGTTTGACCGGAGTTTCGATGCCAAGATCAGACTGCTGCAAGAGACGGACAAATGGCCGGCGGTCGCAATCGGACTTCAGGATTTCCTTGGAACGGGCGTATTCTCCAGCGAGTACTTGGTCGCGACCAAAGGGTTTGAGACAGAAACCTTGGGTACTTTCAGCATCACGGGTGGCCTTGGCTGGGGTCGGTACGCAACACAGAACGGAGTCCGCAACCCTTTAAGCGCGTTTCAGCGGTTCGAAAGCCGCGATGACTTTGAAGGCACAGGCGGCAATGTCGATTTTGGCCGGTATTTCAGTGGTGACAATGTTGGCATTTTCGGTGGAATCGAGTGGCGCACACCGATCGAGGACCTGACCGTAAAGGTAGAGTACTCTCCGGACCGCTACGACCGTGAGCGTGGATCAGCCCGCTTTGAGCAAGAAGTACCGATAAATTTTGGCATGGAATACAGGCCAATCGATGGCGTCGAAGTGGGTGCCTACTATATGTATGGGACCGAGATCGGGGTACGGCTGTCGATTTCGGGCAATCCGTTCCGTCCGATCGTGGACCAGGATCTGGAACCTGCACCTCAGCCGCTGCGCCAGCGTCCCGCGATAGAGAACGAACAGTTGGCTGCGCTGGGAGCCATTGCCGATATGATAACCGGAGAAGCACCGGTCGGATACTTCTCGGACAAGAGATTGCGCACGGTGATTGTACACAACAGGCTGGGCGATGTGCGCTGGGCCGAGGCTTCACTGGCCGAAGGTGCTGGCGCCAACTGCCCAGAAGGTTTGGCTGCGGCAATCGACGCAGAATACGGCGTGGTGGACGTCGTGACGTTCTCGACGGCTGATGGCGTTCCTCTCTGTACGGTTGCTTTGCGCCCAGCAGGGCAGCACGCTATCCGCATGACCAGCCGGGTCCATGCGAGCTATCCGACGGACTGGTACCGCCGACCCGAGCAACGTCAGCAGCTGATCGAGATCCTGTCGGAAGAGCTGTCTGTGGAACGCATTGGGCTGTTGGGCATCGAAATTGCACCGCGCCGCGTTCGATGTCGTCCAGGGTCCCGATCAACCGTGCCGACACCTCTGCATTCGCCGATAGGCCGGGCATTAGCTCGACACCTGCACCTGCGGTCAGGCTGAGATCGGCACGTAGCGGCGAATCGGGATCGAACA
>JBGCFK010000332.1:0-2866 GCA_045106875.1 Paracoccaceae bacterium
GGCTGGGTCTTCCCGCATGGCAAATCGGCGTCTATCGGCATGGGCACAGGGTTGAAGGACTTTGACCTGAAGGCGGCGACGGCCCGACTGCGCGCGGCGTCAGGCCTGACAGGCTGCCGGACAATCCGGAGGGAAGGCGCACCGATCCCGCTCCAGCCTCTGAAGAAATGGGACAATGGCCGCGATGTTGTGCTGGCGGGCGATGCCGCTGGCGTCGTTGCACCTGCCTCGGGAGAAGGCATCTACTATGCCATGATAGGCGGTGAGTTGGCGGCTGAGGCTACCGAGAAAGCGCTGGCCACTGGCAAGGCACGCGCCTTGGCTGGTGCCCGCAAGCAATTCCTGAAACATCACGGACAGGTCTTCCGGGTCCTGAACATGATGCAGAAAACATGGTATCGCAGCGACGACCGTCGCGAGCGGTTTGTCTCGATCTGCCACGACATCGACGTGCAGCGCCTTACGTTTGAAGCCTACATGAACAAGAAGCTTGTTATGGCCCGGCCCATGGCACATGTGCGGATAATGGCCAAGAATATCGGGCACCTTCTGCGCCTTATCCCTGCAATACAGACACAGCCCAGCGGATTGGCCTCTTCGAATTAAGCCGTTTCAGACCGAGGCCAAGCAGTCTATACATGATGAGGCGAGGGTGCATTCAAGTCTTACTGGAACCGCCACTCTCAACTTGCGAAGGCAATTGAACCGAGACGCGGCGAAGCCGGACTGAGGAGACAAGAATGCGAGATCTGAAATCAAAACGCGCGGACCGCTGGTCAAACATCTTCGAGAGCATGGGGTCCGGCGATCCCGAGCGCGACGACTGGTCCTGTTTCGTCTCCTCGGTCACGATCGGGTTTCTCGTGGCACTCCTCTCAGCTTTTATCATGCACAAGCTCTCGGTGCCCGTAACCATGGGTGCGCTTGGCTTCGTCGCAATCGGCATGGGCGTATACACCCTTGCGCGGCAGGGTTGCAGCTCGCGCCTGACGCAAGCAGGCGACACCGACAGCACTGTCTCTGATGCAGCAGATGTGAAAACACGGGCGGCGGCGGTCGAGGCATCCCGGAACGCAGCTGCCGAGAAAGCTGCAGCAGACAGGGTGGCCGCCAAAGCCGAAGCTGACAAAAAAGCGGCAGCAAAGAAGGCAGCCGCCGAGCGCGCTGCGGCAGAGAAAGCAAAGGCCGACAAAGCGGCAGCTGAGAAGGCTGCCATTGCTGCAGCGCCAACGGTGTCTTCCGAGGGTGATTACGACGGCGATGGTGTTGTTGAAGGCGCAGGCGAGGGCACGCGTCCGGAAGCATTGACCGCAGCGCGCGGCGGACAGGCCGACGACCTTAAACTGATCAAGGGCGTCGGTCCAAAGCTCGAGCAGCTCTGCAACAGCCTTGGCTTTTATCACTTCGATCAGGTCGCCAACTGGACCCCCAGCGAGGTCGCCTGGGTCGATGCGAACCTCGAAGGGTTCAAGGGCCGGGTAAGCCGCGACGACTGGGTCGCACAAGCCAAGATCCTTGCCGCAGGCGGCGAAACCGAGTTCTCGGCCCGCAACTCCTGAACCACTTTCGTCTAGATGAAGTACAGCGCCCTCTCCCCGTGAGTGGGCGCTATTTGTTTGCAAACCGGTTAAATGTATCGATCTTCAATCGTCTTGGCAGCTTCCTGGGCGGCATACCCGACGCGTCAACGCTCTGATTTCCCTGATGATCTTCTCGCCATCAACCGAAGCCTTCAGGTCAGGGTTTTTAGACTGTCGGTATAGCTTGTCTCGGGATCTCCATCATCAACGATCATCTCAGCAGCGTGCCTTGACCAGAGGCGTGGGTTGACACCCTGCCATGGCACAATCTCCTTCAGCAAAATCACGCTAACGAACGTACCGTCGCGGGATGCGGTATAGGAAATGTTCGCTCAGGCCGGTTTGTGGAAGCGATCCCGAGCGCCGAGGTTCTCTGCAGGTCGGAGCAATTCCAGGATAAACTCTTTTCCGATTGAGACCAGCTGCATCCATTCGGATGTTTTCAAATGAACGCCCGGCATGGTTTCCAACCTGCCGCCATCAAGTTTTCGCGCCAGCACGCTCTGTGATCATGGGTCAAAGAAGAAAGGCGCCGTGCGGGGTGTCTTCGCACGGCGCCCAGGAGAACCGAGCGGAGGGGCTCGGTCTCTTGCAGGCAAAGGATCCAACGCCAGATCCGTTGCCTACCTCGGTGTCAGTCGTACTCGGGCGCACCCTCGGTTGTGGCGAGCTCGGGCCAGTCGCTGATCATCGGTGTTCCCTGCAGTGGCTTGTTGTAGCCCTTGTGGCAGGTCAGGCATGCAGCCTTCGGCGCATCCCCATGTTTCGGTCCCAACCGGGATTCCGGATAGGTGTCTTTCAGTGGCACCAGATATTCCTGGTTCATCTCCCGCACCATCTCGATGCCCAAGCTGGCTGTCGCCCATTGCGGAGTGACCTGGGCACCATCATAGAACGCTCGGCTATTGTGGCAGAACGTGCAGTTCTGACCCAGTGAGTGGGAGAAGTAATTCATCAGGCTGTAGGTGCGCTCCGTATCCTGCCATGTCCGGTCTTCCGGATCCGACGGATTGGAAGGAACGCGTGGTTCGAGGTCATGGACCGCGATCTGGCCATCCTCAAGCAACAGCTTTTCAAGCGCATCATGCGGCAGCGAGGTCGAGACCCCCTGATCCGTCGCGATGTTCTGTATGGCTGCCCAGCCGGATGTAGCCTCACGCCCCGGTGCGATCTTGAACCAGATCCCTGAAGGCACGTTTTGACCGCGCTGACAGCTATAGCAGTTCACCCCTGTATCGCCGACATGACCATCCCAGTTCTCGTTGATGTTCTGGGTCATCTGGATC
>JBGCFK010000333.1:0-6642 GCA_045106875.1 Paracoccaceae bacterium
ATCGCGATCTCGGTTGGGCACTTCATGTCCACGCCGCCATCATCCGTGGGGAAGGTGTGTGTCGGCAGGCCATCCACCACGCCGCCAGATTCTACGCCCCGGATCCGACTGCACCAGCCATAGTCCTTGAAAGAGCGGGTAACATTGCGGGCCATCCCGTAAGCTGCATTGACCCAGCAATACTTGGCGGAATCTGCCCCTTCGGTGTCTTCTTCGAAGGCAAACTCTTCGACTGGGTCGGTCTTGTCGCCGTAAGGCTGACGGCCCAGGAAACGTGGCATGGCAAGACCCAGATACCGACTGTCCTCGCTTTCGCGCAGGCTGCGCCATGCAGCGTACTCGGGTGTCTGAAAGATCTTGGTCAGATCACGCGGATTGGCGAGCTCGCCCCAGCTGTCCATCTGGAACAGCGAAGGATTTGCGCCGGTCAAGAAGGGCGCATGAGCTGCAGCGGCAACCTTTGACATCTCGCCAAGCAGCTCGACATCGGGTGCGCTGTGATCAAAGTGATAGTCGCCAACCAGACAGCCATAAGGTTCACCGCCGAACTGCCCGTACTCTTCTTCGTAGAGCTTCTTGAAGATCGGTGACTGGTCCCAGGCGGTGCCCTTGAACTTCCGCATCGTCTTGGAGACATCTTTCTTGGAGATGTCGAGCACGCGGATCTTCAGCTTCTCGTCGGTCTCGGTGTTGTTGACAAGAAAATGCAATCCGCGCCACGCGCTTTCCAGCTTCTGGAAGTCCTGGTGATGGATGATGTGATTGACCTGTTGGGTCAGCTTCTTGTCAATCTCGGCTATGATGCCGTCGATCGAGCGCAGGGCGTCGTCTGAAACCAGCGCCTCGTTCTCAAGCACCTGCTCGGCCAGGGTACGCACAGCCTCTTCGACAGCGGTTCGCGCCTGATCCGACTTGGGCCGGAATTCCCGGTGAAGAAGCGTCGCGAAGTCCGAGGACTCAAAGATCGTCTCGGTGGCGCCTTGCGCAATCTGATTTGTCGTATCGGTCATTGTCCTATCCCTCGTTGTCGGATTTCGCGGCGGGTGCTGAGGCCAGAGACTTCAGCAGGGTCGGGTCCTGGATGATCTTTGCCACCAGCTCCTCGGCTCCGGTCTTTCCGTCCATGTAAGTGGCGAGATTTGCCAATTGGGTTCGCGCCTCGAGCAATTTTTTTAATGGCTCGACTTTGCGGGCCACTGCGGCTGGTGAAAAATCGTCCATGCTCTCGAATGTCAGTTCGACCGAGAGGTTGCCCTTGTCTGTCAGGCTGTTCGCTACGGCGAAGGCCGCGCGCGGTTTCATGGACTTCATCCGGTCGTCAAAATTATCGACATCGATTTCGAGGAACTTGCGGTCCGCGACGGCGGGCAGTGGCTCCTCGGGCTTGCCAGACAGATCCGAGAGCACACCCATGACGAAGGGCAGCTCGATCTTTTTCTCTGCGCCGTAGACCTCCACATCATACTCGATCTGGACTCTTGGTGCGCGGTTGCGGGCGACGAACTTCTGACTGCTATCGGCCATTTCAGTACTCCTTTGCTTCTGTGAGGTGTCCCGGGACACTTTTGTCCCGGCACGGGTTTGGGGCTGGATTGCACTCCAGTGGATCAGTCGTATTCATGGTCTTCGTTCTCTGCGTCCTCGGCATCGATCCCACCGATGAGCGAGACGTTCTCCATGCCCTGCGGGGCCATGTCCTTCATGATCGTGACGAAGTCTGCCGAGACGAGCCGACGTGCTCTGTGCAACAACAGGGGCAGGGGGCTCGAGGGTTCCTTGCGTGCGTAGTAATCAAGGATCCTGTCGATCGCCGCGGTCACGTCGTGTGGCGCTTCAATTGCATCGGGGATAGACGTCGTGGCTATGCTGTGCGTCCCGGTGTTGGCATCTGATTTGGGTTCAGATGCTTCAGCATCGCCGCCGTCATCCGCGGCGGGCGTGGGCAGCCGTCGACGGATATCCTGCAAAAGCTTTGCCAGCGGGTCCAGATCTGGACCCTCGGACCCGATCCGATCATCAAACTCGGACGCGATGACTGTGACGTGTTTCAGGCAGGCCTCGACGGCATCGCTCATCTCCTGCAGATGCTCGGCGGAGCTGTCCTGAAACGCGGCTGCGATAAGCTGTCGGTCGGGCGGTGTTTCGGTATTGTCAGGTGCCGAGATCTCGCCTTCGGCAACCAGCATGTCTCGCAGGCAGAACCGACCCAGCCCACGGCTGTCGGTCACTGGCGCCAGCTTCAACGCCCGCAGCACTGTGGCCGAGTCCGTCAGTCCAAGAACCGCGTTCACCCGCATTGTCGGATCGTCATCGTCTTCGGCATCAAGCTGAGGGTGCACGCTGTCCCAGAAGTCTTCGACACTGCTTCGGATGTAGCGCAGAACTTGCTCGAAAGCCGGTAGCCCATCCGTGCGCAGCGCCGTGTTTGCCAGGATCACTGCAACCCGCAGGTCCCGCGTACGACCCAGCAGTTCGACCGCCATCGCCTCAACAGTGTCATAGTCCGGATCAGTCGCCGCGATCACGCTGTCGCCAATGACCCGTTCCTCGATCGGTTGGTTGGCAACCAGAAGCTCGGTGAAGGCCGTGTCGTATTCCAGATCCTCGCCACTTGGTGCGTCATCGCCAAAGCTTTGCGTGACCGTCTGAAGATCAATCATTGCCCTCTCCCCTTCATATCGTTTTGCGTGATGGACGTGTGGGCAGTGCCCAGTTCTGTCCGCGCCCGGTCTAGGAACGCCTGTCGCGCATCCGGATCGGTCAGTTGTTCAGCAAGTGCCGTGATCAGTGCCGCAAGCGACGGCGCCTTGGCCGCGTGACGCTTGACCAGGACCTGCACGATCGGACCAAGTTCACGTCGCAGCAGGTCGGCCAGAAACTGCAGGTTCTCGTCCGGGATCTCCGCAGCAGAGGGCCCTGCATCAGCAGTGAGAAGCCGCAATATTGAATCGCGTACGTCCTCGTGCTCCGGTGTTCCAGACAACTCGTTCATCAACGCGCGGATCATGTCTTCAGCGGTTGCAGAGTTTGAGGCGGCACGACGTGCGATCACGCGACCCATCGGCCCAATCTTCGCGATAAGATGCCGCTCGACCTGACCCAGTGTCTGCGAGGACATCCTCAGCAGCATCGTATTGGCGCCGGTCGGCTTCGGACGGCGCGGTGCGTATGGCTTTGGGTCTATATGGCTCAGCCCGGTGATATTCGCTGCCGGGAGCGTCTCGGCCAGTGCGACAGCCAGATCAGACGCACTCGCATAGCGGTCATCAGGATCCACGGACATCGCCTTCAGGATCACCGCATCCATAGCAGGTGGCAGCTCGGGCGCCCATTCAGTTGGCCGCTTGACCGTGCCTTGACGCACCGCCTGGAACAATGCCTCGACGCCGCCGCCCTGGAAAGGTTTGCGACCGGCCGTCAGCTCGTAGAGCATCACGCCGCAGGCGTAAATATCGGCCCGCGCATCCACATCGCCGCCGGTAAACTGCTCCGGCGCCATGTATGAAGGCGTGCCGACCATACCGGCGCCGGTCACATCCATGGATGTCAGGCGCGCGATTCCAAAGTCGGTCAGCTTGACGCCGCCATCTTCGGTCAACATTACATTGGCCGGCTTCATATCCCGGTGGACGATGCCAGCTTTGTGGATGTGTGCGAGCCCGGTCAGGATCTGCCCGACAATGCCATGGACCTGACCAAGAGCAATCCGTGTCTGACCTGCCATCTGGTCTTCCAGTGTGACGGCACGGACGCGTTCCATCACCAGATAGGGCACTTGTCCTTCCTGTAGATAGTCGAACACGGTGACCAGGTTCTGGTGCAATACCCTGCCGGCTGCACGTGCCTCGCGCGCAAATCTGGCTAGCCATTCTTCACTGCCGCCTGCATCAACCAGGTGGCGGTGGACCGTCTTGATCGCCACTTCGCGGTCGATGTCGGGGTCGTGCCCGGCATAGACAACACCCATGGCGCCTTCACCCAGCACACCGTCGATGCGGTACTTGCCGACGCCTTTGGGATGGCGCGGGACTATCACTGTACGATCGTGCATCATTCGTCGATCATCTTCATCGCGCTCTCAAGGCTGCGACGCATGCGGTTGAATGAAGCCGAAAGAGAGCTGATCTCGTCCTTGCCGGGCTTGGCGTATTCGGGCACTGCGAAGTCACCCATGCTGACTTTTTCGGCGACCTCGGACATCCTGGCCACGGGCTGAAGCACGATCCGGCTGAGCATGATGTTGGTCACGATCAGTACCAGCAGAAATGCCAGCGACAGCGCGGCAACGAGGATCAGTGAGGTCTCCTTGGCGCGGTCATATGCAAGCGACATGGGGGCCGAGATAATCTGTGCTCCGACCGTTTCGCCCAGCTTCCAGCCAAATCCGTTCTCGGAACCATAGAGATCAACAAGCGCTGGCGGTGCCGCCTCGGGTGTCGAGTGGCACCGCAGGCACCCTTCCTTCTTGACAGTCAGGGGAAATGCGACGGTCAGAAAGCTCTCATCACCGCGGTCGATGATCTGTGTGACCCGGTCCAGCGATTGGTCGGCACGGAACCGCTCGATCAGACCCGCCTCGAATGCATTTGGCAGATCGGCCGGGTTCATTGGGTTCAGCGCAGCTTCCTTGTACTGATAGTCGGGGAACTGCTCCTGAAACCCCGAGAACACCCGGCGCGCAGCGTAGTTCGTAACCGTAGGCGGCAGGAACAGAACATCGTCATCATCCGACAGAAGCGGTGCGATGCTGTTCACCGTGTAGGCGCGGACAGATGACGCGTTCGCGCGGATCAGACGGATCTGCTGCTCGACTTCCTGCACAGCTGCATTCTGGACCACTCCATATGACAGAGCAGTGGCCGAACCGATACCCAAGAGGCAGGCTGAAATCAGCACGGCATTGAACTTGAAGCGAAGGCCCATATTTCTCGATCCTCTGATCGGTTGCGATTGCATCCGCTTGGTTTTGCGTGGCGGGGAAGGTGTTGCCCTCGCTTTGCTCAAAGCGTTGTGATCGTCTGTTCCTGAATCCCGGCGAATGGTTCATGCTCGGGTAGGATTTCTTTGAAAAAGGATGCATGATGACCTTGCGTTGGCTTCTATCGCTCTTGGCCATGGTACTGTCCGTGGTGCCGGTTGCGGCCCAATCTGACCGGGTGGTCGCACTCGTGGTATCTGTCGGCGAAGGCTCGGCCCGCGCGGACGCCATTCAGGCTCAACTTCAGGTTATGGGGGCCGAGACGCTGCGTTCGGCGAATCCCAATAATGCCGAACTCCGTGCCATGTTGGGGAGGTTCACCGACGAGGCCGCGAATGCCCGTGCAACATTCGTTTTTCTCGACACGCCTGCAGTGACTTTTCAGGGCCGCGAGTTCGTGTTGCCGACCGGTGGCTATCTGGACCAGCCAACGGACCTGTTTACGCAAGGAATACCGCTTCTGGCATTTGCGAGGGCAGCCACACAGGCAGAGCAGGGCGGCGTCGTGGTGACAACGGTTGGCCTTCCGCCGCAGGACCTGCCGGAGGGGCTTGCCATGGTTGCAAAAGCGCCAGAGCCGGTTCCGGGTGCCAGCTCTATCCTTGTTGCCGCATATGGGCGCTCTGACCCGGTGGTTCAGGTCATGGCATCAGTGGTTCGGGATGACGTTATCGAAGTTGGCGCCATCTTGCGCCAGATGCAGATTGGCGAGGGGATCAGTGTTTCAAGCCTTCCCGAGAGCCCAATTTACTTGCGCAGTCCCGCGCTTGCCGGTCCGGGGCTGACTGTTGGCCAGACCAGTCTTGAGCCAGCTGACATTGATACGCCCGAAACGCTGGAAGAATTGGCGCTTCTGGAGCAGTCGCTTTCGCGGTCGGCAAAGCGGACATTGCAGCGGGAACTGCGGGATCTCGGCTTCTACAAAGGACTTGTGGACGGGATCTTCGGTCCCCAAACGCGCGCTGCGATCTCGGAGTTTCAGACAGGCCGCGGTGATGATGCAACCGGTCTGCTCACACGGCGGCAACTTCTGGATCTGCGCGCGGTGCGCTGAGACAGGACCCATGCGCCTGGCCTGCCGAAGCCGTGTCAGCCAGGGCAAGCCGCCTGCTCACCCGTCACAGCTTGCAGAGCAACGCACGCATCAAGCAGCGGGCCACCCTCCTGCTCCATCAATGCACCACTCAGAACACGTGCAATCTCGCGGGCATCCAGGTCGCTGCGTGAGGCAAGCATCAACGCCACAACACCCGAGACATGCGCTGCTGCCACTGAAGAGCCGGTCACAAAACGATAGCGCCCGCCGGGCGCTGTGCTGATCACATCAATGTAGGGCGCGGGTATCCCGCCATGTTTGCGTCTTCCTGCGGCGATCACGCCGGGCAAGGATGCCGGGAAGCTTGCCATATTGGACTCGCCCCAAGCCGCGACAACGACGGTGCCCTGCTTCATCGCACTGATGACCAGTTCCTCAAGCAAGGGATCGGGTGGCCCGCCAAGACTGAGATTCAGGATCTTTATTCCGTTCAGGATAGCGAAGTTCAAGGATCGGGCGAGCGAGAAACTACTGCATCGCCCCGGCATGTCTGCTTCCTGCCAGCAAGCTCGTAGCCCGACAAGCTCGGCGCCGGGCGCGACACCAACTATGCCCGCCGCGTTGGCGC
>JBGCFK010000334.1:0-5032 GCA_045106875.1 Paracoccaceae bacterium
GGTTCGGCTGGGACCGCTGGCTCTACGGCGAACGTGGCAAGCGCGAGAAGGGTGCGTTCGTCGGAATGCACGGCTTTGGTGCCTCTGCCCCTGAAGGTGACCTTTACAAACATTTCGGGATCACGGCGGAGGCGGTTGCGGACAACGTCAAGGCGATGCTCTGAGGCAGCCGTCCCGATGCGGTGCAACAAGCGCCCACATGGACACGCCGCGCGACTGCAAGCTCACAGCCCTGTGAGGTTGACGCGCGGCATGGTTTATTTGCGCAGCAGTTTGCTTTTTGCAGGCGGTTCCGGCTGCGGATTGAACCCACGCGCTTCCAAGTCGGAGGTCGGACTAAATCCTGCGGCTTTGGCGGGCGGTTCGGGCTGCGGATTAAACCCCCGTATGCTGCCGTCATATGCACCGAGGCTCCACGCGCCTCCATGAATTCCATCAAGGTCCTGGTCAGCTATTATCTCTGCATTCTTGGGGGTCTTCGGCTTCGTCACAATGGCCTCCGTTTGAAATGCGTGAAGACAACCTAGCCGGGAACGCGTTGATTTTGAAGTAACGAATATCACATCTGTTTCAAATACGCCGCAAATAGACTTCGCGTTCCACGTCAGTCATGCGTGGCTGCAAGGCTGCGCGCTCCTGTCGTTTGATTGCTGCAAAAACATCCCTGAACCCCGTGCCAAGCCAGCCTGCCACGAAATCTGATCTGGCGAACAGCAGTTCTGCCTGCCCCCACTCCGTGGGCAACGCTTCCCCCATTCCCGGCACAATCTCGCCGGACACGGGCTCTGGTGGCTCAATGGCTGCGTCCAGACCTGCAAGCGCCGCTGCGATCACCGCGGCAGACACGAGATACGGGTTGGCGTCTGAGCCCGCGGTCCGATGCTCGATCCGTGCACCCTCCCCGCGCGTCTCTGGCACACGGACAGCGGCGCCCCGATGATCATTGGCCCACAGAGCCTCGGTTGGCGCGAGGATCCCCGGCACCAGCCTGCGATAAGACACGGAATGGGGCGCCATTATCAGCATCGACTCTGCCATATGAGCAAGCCACCCGGCGACCGCGCGACGCATCGAACCGTTGGGGACATCGTCCCCTGCGAAGATGTTCCGTCCCTCGGCATTTTGCAGGCTCATATGCATGTGCATCCCGGATCCAGTTGTATCCGGCCAGGGTTTTGCAGCGAAACTGACGTCAAACCCATGTTGGCGGGCAACGCCGCGAGCCGCCCGGCGCAGCGCCATGACATGATCGCAGGCTGCCAGCGGGTCAGAGCCGTGCAATAGATTCACCTCGAACTGACCATAGCCGTATTCCGTGATCATGGTCTCGGTCTCGGCACCCAGCGCATGCGCAGCCGCTGCGATATCGTTCAGAAGCGGCGTGAATGCGCGCCCGATATCAAGATTGAAAACTTGTCCGCCAGAAAGACGCTGACCTGTGACAGGATCGCATGGCGGCAGATCCTCATTCAGATCAATCAGATAGAACTCCTGCTCCAGAGCAGTGACAGGGGTCAGACCGGCCTCAGCAGCCCTTGCGGCAACCTTGGCCAGGACATTACGTGGATCGAATTCAGCCACACTGCCATTGGTGCGCCGGATCGTAACTTGAACCTGCGCAGTCGGTGTCTCTGACCAGAGCATCTGCCCCAAACTCCCCGGAACAGGGTCCAGCACGCCATCGGGATCGCCGGTCTGAACGGCAAGCCCTGTCTCGTAGACATCCTCGGAGAATATATCGAGCGCAGGCGTAGAGACGGGCAGTTTCATCGTCCCCTTGGCAAGCTTGTCCAACGCCTCGATCGGCACCAGCTTGCCGCGACATGTCGCATTCAGATCGACGACAAATACTTCGGCCTGGAGCACCTCAGGGTGCGCCGCTCGGAACGCCGCCAACTCTTCTTGAAAATCCATGTACTTCTCTCCTGAACGCGATATGGCCCCGCGCGGCGTCGCGGCGCAAGTCCCCTCTGGCTCTTGACCGGGACGATGGATCAGCGCGACATAGCCCGACATCAAAGCACGAGGATCCCATGCTGCAGCCGAACCTGCGCTCGACCGAGGACTATCAGGCCATGGACGGTGCCCATCATTGGCATCCATTCACCGACACGACAGAGCTTGCCAGCAAAGGCGCGCGCGTGATCACCGAGGCCAAGGGCGTTTGGCTGACGGATAGCGAGGGCAACCGTATCCTTGACGGTATGGCCGGACTTTGGTGCGTGAATGTGGGGTATGGACGTGAGAAAATCGCAGATGCGATCTCGGCACAAGCGCGTAAACTACCGTATTACAACACGTTTTTTCAGTCCACTCATCCGCCGGTGGCCGAGTTCTCGGAAGCGCTTTGCGCCCAGGCCCCCGCGCATTTGAACAAGGTATTCTTCACCAATTCAGGGTCTGAATCGAACGACACGGTGTTCCGACTCGCGCGCGTTTACTGGGACTGTCTCGGCAAACCGTCCAAGAAACATTTCATCTCGCGCAAGAACGCCTATCATGGATCGACAGTTGTAGCGGCCTCGCTGAGCGGCATGGGCGCGATGCATGGGCAATCGGGCCTGCCTGTCGAAGGCATCCATCACATAAATCAGCCCTACTGGTTCGGCGAAGGCCGGGAGACGCCCATGAACCCGGAAGAATTCGGCCACTCCCGTGCTCAGGAACTCGAGGACAAGATCCTGGAAGTCGGTGCCGACAATGTCGCCGCCTTCATAGGAGAACCAATCCAGGGAGCGGGCGGGGTCATTGTTCCTGCGCACAGCTACTGGCCCGAAATCCAACGTATCTGCCGCAAGCACGACATCCTGCTTGTCGCCGACGAGGTGATCTGCGGGTTTGGCCGCACCGGCGCATGGTGGGGATGCGAAACCATGGGGATCCACGCGGACCTGATGCCGATCGCCAAGGGCTTGACCTCGGGCTATGTGCCGATGGGCGGTGTTTTCATCTCGGATCGCGTGGCAGGGCCGGTGATGGCCCATGCAGGTGAATTCTACCACGGCTACACTTATTCAGGTCACCCTCTGGCTTGCGCGGCTGGATTGGTAAATTTGCAGATTTTGCAGGAGGAGAAGCTGCCCGAGCGTGTTGGTGCGGAAACCGGACCCTATCTGGCTAAGCGCTGGGCGAGTCTGGCCGATCATCCGATTGTCGGAGAAGCGCGGACCCGCGGACTGCTTGGCGCGCTGGAGTTGGTGGCGGACAAGGCCTCCATGGGACGCTTCCCGGACGGCACTGGCGCAGGTGCCCTCTGTCGTGACCATGCGATCTCCGAAGGGCTGGTGATGCGAGCCGTAGGAGATACAATGATCATCTCTCCACCCCTGACCATTTCCCGTGACGAGATCGACATGCTTGTCACCCGTGCCCGCACTGCATTGGACGAGACTGCCAATCGGTTGCTGTAACGTGAGCTATCTCACCGCCAATGATGCGCCGGGCGTCCATGCACCCAGCTGGTATGCAGATACTGCGGGAGCAGCCGAGCACTACCACCCACTGGATGGAGATACCCAGGCAGATGTCTGCATTGTAGGCGCGGGATTTGCTGGACTCTCCGCAGCGCTGCATCTGGCGGAACAAGGTGTGTCTGTGCGGGTGCTCGAAGCAAACCGTGTCGGCTGGGGTGCGTCTGGCCGCAATGGCGGGCAGCTTGGTATCGGACCACGCGCAGACATCGACGTTTATGAGCGCATGGTAGGCCCGAATGATGCCCGCAAGATCTGGGATCTTGCCATCTCTGCCAATCAGTTGGTCCGTGATCTAATCACACACCATCAAATCGACTGTGATCTTTCGAATGGCTATATGGAAGCAGCCGCGAAACCCAGACATGTCATGGAACTTCATGAGTTCGCCGAGCATGTGAATGATTGTTACGACCACAACACCATTCGAGTGATCGGTCGTGAAGAGATGCGGGCTCTGTTGGGCACGGATGCCTATCACGGGGGTTATCGCGACGATCTGGGCGCACATCTGCACCCTCTGAAGCTGGCGAGAGGCCTCGCCCAAGCAGCCGTCAAGGCAGGTGCCACGATCCACGAACTGACGCGCGTAACAGCGGTTCATCCCGGACGCGTCGAAACAGCCATGGGCGCAGTCACTGCGCCGCATATCCTCTTGGCCTGCAACGGTTATCTGGATGGGCTCGCGCCGCGCCCTCAGCGACGGATGCTGCCGATCAACAACTACGTTCTCGCCACCGAACCCTTAGGTGCAAACCGGGCACGGCAGGTCAACCGCGAAAACCTCTGCGTCTCGGACACGCGTTTCGTATTGAACTATTTCAGATTGACCCCCGACAACCGGATGCTCTGGGGCGGCGGTGAGAGCTATGGCCGAACGTTTCCGGTCAATCTGAAGAACTTTGTGCGGACCAGAATGCTGGAGATCTATCCCGACCTTTCAGATGTCGCCATCACCCATGCATGGGGCGGAACGTTGGCCATCACCGGCACCCGGATGCCGCTGTTTCACGAGATGGGATGCGATGTTAAAACGATTGGGGGATGGTCTGGCTCTGGCATCCATATGGCTACCATGGGCGGCAAGATTGCAGCAGAAGCCATTGGCGGGAACGTACACGACTGGGAACTTCTTGCCCGAATGCCCTCCCCGGCCTTTCCGGGTGGAGACTGGTTCCGAATGCCGCTGCTCAGGTTGGCCATGCTCTGGTACGGGCTCCGAGACAGACTATAATATCGGTTTGAACTCTTTTTGTTCTATTTTTGTTCGAATTGCATCGCGATTGCACCATAATTTTCACGGCATTCTCGATAAACTCGAAGCTGACCCCATTCATGCACTGAACCCGTTCACCTAACAGGTTTGCGGAAGCCTCTCCGTACAGGAGCGTACCCCAACGTATTCTGAGAGGTGGTCCTGAACTTTTGACCGGATAGCAGCCCGGCTTAAGGTGGATCTGTTTCGGTTTCAGGCTGCTATTTTCTCGTCAACCCGTTCGGTTTCATAGGCCTCATTCGGGGTCAATATGCCATGGCTCGAATGCGGGCGTTCGGCGTTGTAA
>JBGCFK010000335.1:0-9243 GCA_045106875.1 Paracoccaceae bacterium
CGTCAGCGTCGGGTAGGGGGTGGAGACAACGACGCCGACAAGTTCCTGCCGTCCCAGATCGAACCGGAAGGAGCCGTCGCCCGGATCGTCCTGAGTCGCCGAAACCGCGAAGCCAAGCCCTGCGAAGAGGCAAGGCAGGACAACGCAGGCGGTCATCAGGAAGGCGCGCAGTCCCTTCGGGATGTCATTCAGGAAACCAATGAAGAAGATGTCTTGTTCAGGCGTCTTCATGGGCGGCCTCCAATTGTATCGGTTCCACATCAGTGCCTGGCGGATTTGGGCGGTTGTCGACCCAGACCTCGCGGCCACGCAACTCCAGGAAATAAGTGGGTACTGTCTCGGTGAACGGGTCTGGTGAACGCCCGTCCCGAAGCCTGTACTGAAATCCATGCCATGGGCAGGTGACGCAGCCCCAGACGACGCGGCCCTCGCCAAGTGGCCCGTTCTGATGCGCGCAAGCGTTCGCGATGCCAGACAGCGTGCCCTCGTGGCGGAACACCGCAACCCTTTCACCGGTACTCAGGAGGCCGATCTTGGCGCAACCTTCCTCGATCTCGTCCAGCGTGCCAATGCGCTCCCATTCTAGATCTTGTTCTGCGCTCAGCGGTCTTGGCTCGGCCAGTGCGGCCCAGAGGTGAAGGCCGGAAACTGCCGCTGCCGATAATCCCACCGCCATGCCAAAGAGCGGGTTTTGCAAGTCCTGCAACACGCCAAACGCCAAATGCGCGACCACAGCGGCATAGGCCACATAAATCAGATAGTGCAGCGCTTTCCACACGGGTGCCGTCAGAAAACTGAGCCAGAAGTCGTGCGAGGTCGCAGCGAGAATGATCAGGATGCCCAGCGCAGTCACGCCGAAGATCTCGAACGGGAAGCCCAGCACTTGCCCGTAGTCAGTGTTTGACGAAAGCACAGCGTTCCACTGCGGCACTGGCGAGAACGCGAAATACCAGTCGAGGATGAACCCGACATGGCCAAGCGCGACAAAACAGGTCAGCACGCCGAAATGACGACGATTGTACAGCAGCGGCAGGAAGCGACGATCAAGCCGTGCAAGCGGGCCGATGCACAGGATGACTGTCAGCATGAAGAACGCGCAGGAGCCAAACGCACGCGCCCTGTGCACCGCCGTGTCGATAGGCCGGGTGACGTCCTGCGCAGCCTGTCCCCAGTGTAGAAACGCGACGATGTAGAGCCCCACCAAGGCCACCAGCACCGCGTCATAGATCCACTTGTTGCGGTTCCACTGAACCGGGATATAGGCGACGCTCATTCAGGAGCCTCCAGTTGGACAGCGGGACGCTCCCAAGGCCCGTCCTGGCGGACGATCAGACCTGTGATCAGGATTGCGGGAATGAGTGCTGCAAAGACGATCCATGCCGCCTTGTGGACCCTGCGGGGCGGGCGATGGCGCGCGAGCGGGTTGTCACGTCCTGCCTCCAACTGGATCCAGCGCCACAGCACCAACGGCCAGAGCAAGACTATCCCAGGTACAAGAAGCGGTCGGAAGACAAAGGACCGAGTCGCGTTGGCATCCACGCGATCAATGCCGATCGTCAGGAAGATCGCAGCAACGGCGGCACCGCAATAAGCCCAGTACTGAACCAAAGTCAGAATTGTATCAGCGGTTTGCATAGCCCGGCCCCGTTGCTTTGGCTTGATTATGCAGAAGCAATGGCGCGGGCTCAACTCAAGATTGGGCCGAAGCAAATAAGGCGGCCTCAAGGGACGAGGCCGCCCGCGCGTCTTAGATTGAAGGCACGCATCAAGTGCAGGCGCCGCTCGGAGGCGTTGGTTGCCGATCAGCTGAAGATGAAGTCGTCCTGATCGAAGTCCGCCCCGGTGATCTCACGGTCTGCCGCCTGAACGCGGATGCTTTCACTTCCGTTAGATATCTCTACCAACCCAAGTTTGAATTGTGTGAAAGTGAGGCTGCCAAAGCTGGTGTCTAGCCATTCCGACAAGTCGATCTGATCTGCATTCTCGGTGAAGTCCAGAATCACGTCGAATGCATCGCCACCTGCAACGAACACGTCGTTCCCGCCGCTGCCGATCAGGAAGTCCCGGCCAAGCCCGCCGACGATAAGATCCGCCCCCGCCGTACCTTCCAGCTGGTCGCGCCCGTCAGTGCCAATGATGATTTCACCCTGTTCGGGGCCTGCGAAGATGAAGCTGTCCGCAGCAAGGTCCGCCACAGTGATTACGCCTGCTGCGGATTGGATGACGACGCCATTGCTGCCCGAGCCAACCAATAGCGAGCTTTCACCGCGTTGGTTGATGGCCAGCTCACCAAGATCAGTGACCCCCCAAGCACTGATATCAATGGTGTCGATGCCGTCCTCGAAGTCGATTATCTTCGAGCGGGTGCCTGTGTTTGCCAGTTGGAACACGTCCGCGCTCGCGCCGCCGATCAACAGATCGCCTGCACCTTTCTGGACCAGCAGATCGCTGTCCACACCGCCTTCCAAACGGTCGCGGCCTTCAGTGCCGATCTTGATCAGCGGTTGGCCCGAGCCATTGGACGCAGGCAAAGCGAACGGGATCAAGACCGCATCGATAGCATGTACAATCCCGTTTGATGCGAGGATATCGAGGGACGAGGCAACGAGATTTGGGTCTGTCAGTGAAGGCTCTTCATCTGCCAACACCAACCCGTTGCGCACGAGAGAGCCGCCTTGCAGGGTCTCAAACTCGCTTGCGGCCAGCACTTGCTGCGACTGCTTTGTTCCGGGTGAGACATGGTAGGTCAGGATCTCGGTCAGAAGCGGGATCGGGTCACCACCGCCCAGGTCCGTCAGTGTGGCCACAATCGCGCCCAGCGCGCCGAGCTCATCCGAGCCTTGGAAACCAAGATCCTGTGCAAGTGAGACAAACGCTGCGTCCGTGGGTGCGAAGACCGTTGCATCCAGCCCTTCAGTGTCCAGAACGCCCTCCAGTCCTCCAGTCAGAACTGCCGTCAGAAGAAGATCAAAGTCATCCGGATTGTCATCCGCTCCGTCGCCGCTGGCAGCCACAAGTCCGGTGATCGAGGGCACGTCATTGCCTGGAAGATCAAAGGGCAGCAGCACGCGGTCGATCAGGTGGACGATGCCATTGTCCGCAGCGATGTCAGTGTCGATCAGCGCCGGGTTGAGAACGTCCGGCTCCAGGTCCACCAGCACTGGGACAGCAGGGAAGATCGCTCCGGCCTGCAGGGTCGGGATCGTATCTGCTGCTGTCACCGCCGCTGCGTCCAGAACATTGCCTGCCACATGGTAGGTCAGGATCTGCGTCAGAGGCGGGATCGGGTCTCCACTGTCGGACAGATCCGTCAAAGCCGCGACGATGAAGTCGAACACCTCGTTCTCGTCCGTCACATCTCCGGTGAACCCAAGGTCGGCTGCAAGCTGACCGAATGCGGCATCCGTCGGCGCGAAGACTGTGATATCCGTCGAATCCCGGATGGTTGTCACAAGGTTTGCCACGCTCAGTGCCCGTACCAGTATCTGGAGATCCGCCGACCCTGTTGCGATTTCTACGATATTCATACCCCACTCCTTTTAATTGCTGAACGAGCGATCCGCCCAATCGTGTGGAATTAATTCCCACGCTCTTATCTGATCCCATTTTGTATCTCGTCAAGGCTTTCTCTTTGTTGTTTTTTGAAACCTCATTGGTGGCCAAATCAGGACCAGGTCACCCGGTCAAACAAAACGCGAAGCTTGCTGCCACGTCCCGGGTTCACGTGCTCGACCCACGCTACCCGCCCGTTCAGATGTGCTTGGAAATCTGGATGCTCCAAACGTTTCTGACTGCTTGCACTATGGCGAATACAGTTTGTGAGGACGGCTTTCAGCCGGTCAAAGTCCCGACGAGGGATATTCGGATGCCGGTTCACAGTCAGCCCCGTTATGCGTTGTTGTTGGCCCTGGCGCATGCACCGGGTCTTGAAAGGGTTTATGCGGAAGCCGCAGTCCTGAACGATCTCGACAATTTGCTCCAGCAAGGGTGCGCCGGCGTCAAAGGCAAGCCCGCGGTCGCCCGAGAGGGCAATGTCGTCAGCATACCGCGAGTAGTGCGCGTCCAGTCGCTTGGCGAACGCTTCAAGCCGGATATCCAATTCCCAGGCAGCCAAGTTCGCCAATGCCGGGCTGGTCGGAGCGCCTTGTGGCGGGTGCTTTGCTCGGAAAGCAGACCGTTCCCCGGTAGGCAGCGACATCGCGACATCAGCAGGTGTCCGCGTGGTGCAAAGACCGGTCAACAGGCGCGCAACAGCGTGTCCGTATCCGAGGCATCGAAAGATCGCATGCACACGTCGCGCATGAACCGACGGGAAGAAGTTGGCCAGGTCCACAGTCACCACCACGTCCTTTCCAGCATGCCGTGACGCGTGCCCCTTGCAATTGCGACCTCGCACGAACCCGAAGGTGTCAGGGTGTGTCGGCACGAGGTCCAGAATTTCATGCAGAATCCGGCGTTGGATCGCCTTCAGCCGAGGGCGCGGTGCCTCCAGCAGCCGTCGACCCGAGCGCTTCGGTATCCAGCTGTGCATGTAGTGACCAAACCTTTCCTCATCTGGCCGCGCCAGCCGACCCTGACAATCGGCAAACCAATCGAGTTGGCCAGGCGATAACTCGAGCCACCCGGCCAGAGCCAACGGATCGTCAAGCCTGGGTAGTGCAAGACTCTGGAATGGCGGCAAGGGTTCCGTGTGCGACGGCACAAGGACGAGGGTTAATCGAGCGGGCGCGCGGCGCGTTCCAGCTTCCTCCCTGATCAGGTTTGCTAGGGCGTGTTGCCCAGGTGGATAAGGGTGGGTCCACTTCTGAACGACTCGCTCTACAAGGTCGGAGGAGGCATCGGCCCATACGACCTGAACCGCTGCACGCATCAGACCTGCGTCCCAACCCAGAGCGAGCATCAGCGCAGCGATCTGGCGGGCCTCGGCTTTTGTCAGGTCGCGAGCGTCCTCGGGAAGCATGGATGGCAGTCCCAACCTCTCTACGTTCCGCGCGGCCAACCGTGGCTGTTGAGGCCACCTGCGGCCGCGCCGCGTCATGGTCTGGTTGATCACTTGCGCAGGGGTAGCCCCGGCGAGGCCTTCCGGCCAACTTGGAACCGCCATCCACCCGGTACGCTGCCTTGCGTCCTGATTTTCGTCAAGACGCGGCTACTAAGATACCGGCATCCGGGTGGCTGAGGGCGTCTCGCCATGTTGGCGCGCATACGCTCTGGAAAACGCACTGGGCGAGGCGAAACCTGTCGCGGCAGCAACTTCGAGGACCGCCATATCTGTCTCGATCAGCAATCGGCGGGCCTCGTGCAAACGTAATCCGATGTAGTGCGCACGCGGGCTTGTTCCCAAGGCTGCACGAAAGCGCGCCTGCAAATGCCGGGCCGACAAGGCTGTCTGACGGGCGATTTCCCGGATCCGGATTGGTTCGTCCAGATTGCGCTCCATCAGGTCCACGGCTCTGGCGACTTGCGTGTCATGCAGCCTGCCGGCTGTTCGCGCAGGGGGCGGAGCATAGTTCAGCAGCCT
Organism: Paracoccaceae bacterium; assembly: GCA_045106875.1. GTDB lineage: Bacteria > Pseudomonadota > Alphaproteobacteria > Rhodobacterales > Rhodobacteraceae > Thermohalobaculum. Next base: position 5,522 of record JBGCFK010000335.1, read on the forward strand.
CGCCACGTCGCGTGCGCGGGCAGGGCCTTGGCGATGGGCGATCAGGTCCAGCATCAGGTTCATGGTCGGCACCGCGCCCGCGGTCGTGATCCGATTCCGATCGTGCACAATCGGGGCCTCGATGGTGTCGATCTCGGGGAAGCGCGCGGCAAATGCCGTCAGATCCTCCCAATGCGTGGTCGCCTTGTGACCGTCCAGGACGCCCGCATGTGCCAGCAACCAGCCGCCCGCCTCCATTCCGGCCACGATTGGCCGTGTCCGTCCGGCTTGTGCAATCGCATGGCGCAGCGGGCCCGTCACATGGCGATGCACACCGTAACTCGAGGTCACGAACAACGGCAGTGCCCCGCCCGGCATGAAGGTGCCAACCACCGGAATGGGCACTCCTGAGGCCGTCATGACCTTGCCTCCGCCCACAGACGTCACTTGCCATGAATACATCAACCTTCCCAAAACCCGGTTCGCCGCGCGCAGCGGCTCCACCAAGGCTGCGAACAGCATCAATGTTGTGCCGGGTAGCACCAGCACTTCGATTTCCAGCGGTTTCGGGTCAAGTTCGAACATTATCTCTGTTTTGGTATAGGATATCACCGTTTCAGCAAAGCATGTGCGGTGCACCATCCGCAACGTTCTTGTGCGCCTAACTGGGAGAGCCACATGCCGTTGGAAATGAACCGCGAGGTCTTCATCACCTGTGCCGTTACCGGTGGAGGCGGAACGCAGGACAAGTCTGCGCATGTGCCCCGTAGCCCCGAGCAGATCGCCGATGCGGCGATAGAGGCCGCCAAGGCGGGCGCAGCCATCGTGCATTGCCATGTGCGCGATCCCGAAACAGGTGCGCCCGCGCGTGACCCGAAGCTCTACCGCGAAGTGACTGAACGGATCCGCGACAGTGCCACTGATGTCGTGCTGAACCTGACAGCAGGCATGGGCGGCGATATCATCACGGGTCCGCCCGACGCTCCGATGCCGCTTGCGAACGCGACGGACATGATCCCCGCTGCGGACCGGGTAGAGCATGTGCTCGACAGTCGCCCGGAGATCTGCACGCTGGATTGCGGGACCATGAACTTCGCTGAGGCCGACTACATCATGGCCAACACGCCTTCCATGCTGGAGGCCTGTGCGAAGGCGATGACAACGTCCGGCGTGCGCATCGAAATCGAGGCGTTCGACACCGGGCACCTCTGGCTCGCGAAACGGCTGGTCGAGCAAGGTCTGATCAAGGACCCGGTGCTGGTCCAGCTCTGCATGGGCGTGCCTTGGGGTGCGCCGGATGATCTGAATACGTTCATGGCGATGGTGAACAATGTGCCGAAGGACTGGATCTTCTCGGCGTTCTCGATTGGGCGCAACGAGATGCCTTATGTCGCCGCCGCCGTGCTGGCGGGCGGGAATGTGCGCGTGGGGCTGGAGGACAACCTCTATCTGGACCGCGGCGTGTTCGCGACCAACGCGCAACTGGTCGACCGTGCGGTTGGCATAATCGAGCGTATGGGGGCCCGCGTCATCGGCCCTGACGAGGTCCGAGCGAGGCTGAAAGTCGAGAAACGAGCGCCGGTGTGAGTCATGGACTGGGGGCTCTTGTTCGCTATTTTCGCGCCGGCGTGGTTTGCGATCCTGCTGACACAGCTTGCATCGAACTTTCGTGTGCTGCTCATGATGAGCGGCGTAATCGCTGTGGTTTGGGCCGGGCTGTTCTACTTACTGCCGAGGAACGATTGCATACCGAACCACCCTGACAATGCGTGTAGTGAGAACCAGCTAGCTGGGCTCGCCATTTTGATTTTCCTGTTTCTGTGCGCAGTTTGGCCTTTTCTAGTGCGGGCGGTTGGCATTGGTTTTCAACAGGTGAGCCCAGCACCGCGCTTCGTTCGAAGGGGTGTAGAACTCGTAACGTTGTTGGTCCCCTATGGTCTAACCTTCGTTGCGATCAGTTGAGGAAGAGATGCGTTACTCTGAAATGAAAGCCCGAGAGAACAGCCGCGACTGGGAACAGGCGCGGTCTTTGGCCGAGATTGTGCCACAGCGCCGGATCCCTTGGGTGCTGGTGCTGCTGGCCGGTACATTGCTGTTGGCGCTGGCAGCCTGCGCCTCGCCGCAATACCGGGACACGAGCGTGGCGATCACGACGGAGGGCCCGGTGGATCTGACCCGCTATCAGGGTCTCTGGTACGAGATCGCGCGCTTTCCCAACCGGTTCGAGGAAGGCTGCGCGGGCGTCACGGCCGAATACACGCTGAACGCGGACGGAACGATCCGCGTGCTCAACACCTGCCGTCAGGGTAGTATCGACGGGCCGGTCAGCACTGCGGAGGGTGTGGCCAAGTCCACCAATGAAGACAATGACCGGCTGGTTGTGTCCTTCGTGCCGTGGCTGCCCTTCGCCAAGGGCGACTATTGGATCCTCGATATCGACGACGCCTATGAGGTGGCGGTGATCGGTACGCCCTCGGGGTCCGTTGGCTGGGTGCTGGCCCGTACGCCCTCGCTGCCTTCTGCGCGGTTGCTGGCGGCCTATGACGTTCTGCAGCGCAATGGCTACGACATCAACCTGATCATGCAGACGGACCAGTAGGCGTCGGAGGAGAAGATCCATGAAGGTAGCAATCCTTGGTGGGGGCGTGATTGGTGGCGGCTGGCTCGCCCGGTTGATCGAGAATGGTATCGAGGCCAGTGTCTACGATCCGGATCCAGAAGCTGAACGCAAGTTGGGAGAGGTTCTGGCGGGCGCCGACCGGGCGTATGCAAAGCTGACCATGGCTCCGCGACCCGCGCAGGCAGATTGGTCACTGGCGGGGTCGGTGGCTGAGGCCTCTGAGGGCGCTGATCTGATCATCGAAGCGGTGCCGGAACGGCTGGACATCAAGCAGGCGGTCTATGCCGAGGTCGAAAGCGTGAACACGGCAGGTGTGATCGCATCATCGACCTCGGGCATCATGCCTACGGACCTGCAAGCCAGAATGGCCAATCCGGGCCGCCTGATCGTCGCGCATCCGTTCAATCCGGTCTATCTGCTCCCGCTCGTCGAGCTGGTGGCGGGGGAACGCTCCGAAGCTAGGCACATCGAATGGGCCAGAGAATTCTATGCAGGCATCGGAATGCATCCTCTGCATTGCCGGATCGAGATCGAGGGTTTCCTGTCGGACCGATTGCAAGAGGCATTGTGGCGCGAGGCGCTATGGCTGCTGCATGACAAGGTTGCGACTGCCGAGGAACTGGACGCAGCCATTGCCTATGGACCGGGTCTGAGATGGGCGCAGATGGGCACAATGCAAACCTTCCACCTTGCCGGCGGCGAGGCCGGAATGCGCGGCATGCTGGCAATGTTCGGGCCTTGCCTGAAATGGCCGTGGACCAAGCTGATGGACGTACCCGAGTTGACGTCCGAGTTTGTCGAAATGGTTGGCGATCAGTGCGACCTGCAGTCGGGCAATCTGGGCTCGCGCGATCTGGAGGCGATCCGCGACGACAACCTGATCTCGATCATGCAGGCGCTGAAGGGGAATGACTGGGGGGCAGGGCGCACGCTTGCTGCGTACGAGAAAGACCTTTTCGCGAAAGGCGCGACTGCACCTGAACAGGATCTTGCCCAGCCCATCCGCACAGTCGAGCGGACCGTGCCGCCGGACTGGACCGACTACAACAACCACATGAACGAGGCCCGCTATTTGCAGGCCTTCGCCGACGGCACCGACGCGTTCATGCGGCTGATCGGGGCG
>JBGCFK010000336.1:0-3719 GCA_045106875.1 Paracoccaceae bacterium
CTGTAGTGCACGGCCGAAAGCCGGAGCACGCCATCAGGATCCGGCAAGTCAAGCGCTTCCACCAAACGGCGAGAATAGAAGTCGCCAAACCGGATGCCGATCCCGGTTGGATCGGTTGCTTCGACAATGGCGCGTGATGAAGCTCCGTCGATCAGGAACGAAATTGTCGGAACCCGGCGATCCTTATCTGGCGAGGGATCACCAATGATCGTTACGTCCGGTCGGGATTTGAGGTAGTCGAGAAGCCGCTTCGACAACCCCTCTTCATGATCGGAGATGATCGCAAAAGCTGCCTCGACTGCCTCTCGCCCTGTCGAGTTGATGCCGTGCGCTGCCGCGAACGCCTCTAGGTAATCGATCACGCCGATGCAGGAATACGCCAATTCGTGACTGGCATTCCCTGGCTCCATCTTCTGGGGCACCTTGTCCGTCGGAAAGAACTGGTGATTGATCGAGGCTGCCTCAAGCAGCAGGTCGTAGCGGCCATACAGGGCAGCGAAGTGCGGCCCATAAGTCTTGTAGATGGAAAACCCGTAAAAGTCCGCACCCAGGGCCTGAACGTCTATCGCCCTGTGAGGCGCATAGGCCACCCCGTCCACACAGATCAGGGCGCCCGCTGCATGTACGATATCTGCAATCTCGTGCACCGGGTTGATCGAGCCGTAAATGTTCGACGCATGGGTCACGGCGACCAGCCGCGTACGGTCGCTCAAGAGGGCCCGCAGATCATCGAGATCAGGCAGATACGCGCCGTCCCGCATCTTCCAGACTTTGACTACGATGCCGTGCGCAGCCAGCTTGCTCCAAGGACCGATATTGGCCTCGTGATCGAAGTTGGTGACGATCACCTCATCTCCAGGCGCCCAGGTCTGGACTAGTGACCGCGCGAGTTGGTCGAAGAGCTGGGTGGAGGTCGCCCCCAGCACGATTTCCTCTGGCCGCGCCGCGTTAAGCAGCGTCGCCATTGCTGAGCGCCCTTGATACACGCGCTCGCCGGCCTCGGCAGAAGCCGCATAGGTCGCACCCAACTGTACGTTCGAACTGTAGAGGAACTCGGTCATCCGCTTGACAGTATGGCGCGCAATCTGGCTGCCGCCGGCATTGTCGAGGTAAATGCGTCCCTTTCCCAGCGCCGGGAAGGCGTTTTCGATAAACTCCTGATCCAGTTCTTGCACGCCGCCTACCCCTCATTTCTGCAGATGACTTTCAGATTGGCCTACCTGATGCCCAGCGGCTGGGCCAGACGTTCCGCCAAAAGGCGAGCACAAAGAAATCCGAGCTCAAATTCTGCGCAATAACTATGCACGGCGCCGCAATGATTGCTGAAAAATTCGCCACAGTCAGCAGAATCGGCAGTTTCTTAGCATTCTTTCTGGGCGCACGAAGAATGCAGGTTAAGGTTCAAATACCGTTGAACACCGATGGCCGCTCACGGGTCGCCATCCTCAGATGGGAGTGAGAACATGAACATCAAGCTTATTGCCAGCGTCGGCTTAGCGCTGGGTCTCGTTGTGCCAACCGTAGGGGCCGCACAAGAAACGCTGGCGACCGTGAAGGAGCGCGGCTACATGAACTGCCAGGTCGGGCTCCCGACCCCGGGTTTCTATGCACTCGCCGATGATGGCACGTGGTCTGGTCTAGACGTCGACATGTGCCGCGGTGTCTCTGCTGCAATATTCGGCGATCCTGACAAGGTCGAATACCAGTCCGTGACTTCGGCAGTGCGTTTCACTGCTTTGGCCAACGCTGAAAGCGATATGTTGAGTCGGACGACCACGTGGACCGCTGTGCGCGACACACAGCTTGGCCTCGATTTCACGGCCGTCAATTTCTACGACGGTCAGGGCTTTCTGGTGCCAGCTGACTCCGGCATCAATTCAGCGCTGGAACTGAATGGCGCGACGATCTGCGTGCTGACCGGCACCACGACAGAGTTGAACCTCGCAGATTACTTCCGTGCCAACAGCATGGAGTTCACCCCGGTCACCAACGAGAACGTCAACGTGTTGGTCGAGACCTATCTGGGCGGTGGCTGTGATGCCTACACGAACGACAAATCGGGCCTGGCCGCGCGCCGCTCGGCTTTCCCGTCGCCTGATGCACACAAAATGCTGCCCGAGACTGTCTCGAAAGAACCGCTTGGCCCAGTTGTGCGCCAGGGCGATGATGCCTGGGGCAACCTTGTGCGTTGGGTGATCTATGGTCTGATGAACGCGGAAGAACTCGGTGTGACGCAAGCCAACGTCGCAGAGATGGCAGCCACGCCACCAAATCCGAATATCGCGCGTCTGCTGGGTGTCGAGGGCAATATCGGTGAAGAGATGGGCGTGAGCCCGGACTTCATGGTCAAAGTGATCTCGGCCATCGGCAACTATGGCGAAGCATACGAGCGTCATGTCGGGGCCAACACGCCGATCGGCATTCCGCGCGAGGGATCTCTGAACGCGCTCTGGACGCAGGGCGGCATCGTCTACGCGCCGCCTTTCCGCTAAGATCTGACAAAATGATGGCGCAGGGGATCCGTTCCCTGTGCCGCTTCCGCCTTCCACTGCTTGCGCCAGGAGAGACCGGATGGCTTTGTCGACTGATGCAGTCCAACCGAAATCCTCGCCATCCAATCCCCTAAGCAGGATGTGGCGAGATGCCCGCAGCCGGGCGATCTTTCTCCAAGCGCTGACATTGATCAGCGTCGTTCTCTTCATTGCATGGCTGGTGATGAACACCGCCAACAACCTGGCAGCGCGAAACATGTCGGCGGGGTTCGGTTTTCTGGACGTCTCTGCCGGGTTTGGGATCGGGTTCACGCTGGTCGAATACCAGGAAGGTGACAGTTATTTCCGGGTCTTCGTGGTCGGGATCCTGAACACCCTGTTGGTTGCTGTCGTTGCGATCTTCCTGGCGACCGTGCTGGGAATACTCGTTGGTCTCGCACGTTTGTCGGACAACTGGCTGATCGGAAAGATTGCGCGCTCTTACGTTGAGCTGCTGCGCAACACGCCACTGCTGCTGCAAATCATTGCCTGGTATTTCGGGGTCTTCAACCTGCTGCCGAGGCCAAAACAAAGCATCGAGCTTGTTGAGGGCTTTGTACTCAACAATCGCGGTTTCTATCTGCCATCGCCGGTGCCAGAAGCCGGGTTCAACTTCGTTTTGCTGACCTTCGCTGCGTCCGTGGTCTTTGCCATCGGCTTGTATCGCTGGGCATCAATACGCCTGGACAAGACCGGCAAGGCCTTTCCTGCGATTTCAACCGGAATAGCTGTGATCATCCTCGCCCCATTGGCCGTGCACCTTGCAATGGGGGCGCCACTGGGATGGGACATGCCGGTATTGAAAGGCTTCAACTTTGTTGGCGGCACCTCTGTCCCGCCCAGCTTCTGCGCGCTGATCGTGGCCCTGTCGGCCTATACCTCGTGCTTCATCGCCGAGATTGTGCGGGCCGGTATTCAATCTGTCAGCAAGGGCCAGCTTGAAGCCGCGGGGGCGCTGAACCTGCCGTCGAACTGGACCTTGCGCCGGGTCATCATGCCCCAGGCTCTCCGCGTGATCATCCCGCCCCTGATCAGCCAGTATCTCAACGTCACGAAGAACTCGTCGCTGGCCATCGCGATTGGTTTCCCGGACTTGGTGAGCGTCTGGATGAACACCTCGCTCAATCAGTCGGGCCGCGCTATCCCGATCGTGGCAATGACCATGGCGTTCTACTGCCTTGTCAGCCT
>JBGCFK010000337.1:0-16022 GCA_045106875.1 Paracoccaceae bacterium
CCGAACGCAGTGCCCGAGACGCCCATGCCAACAAGTAGCCCTGTGCCTGTGTGCATCATCATTGGTGAGACGCCATAGACGGTCAAGAGCATGCCTGCGAGGTAACACCAGAACCCCAGCCAGATCGCACGACGGTCGCCATAACGGTCTGCGATCCAGCCGAAGAACGGCTGACCCAACCCCCACACCAGATTGGAGATCGCTATCGAGAGGGAAAATATCTCGCGTGGCCACTGAAACGTCTCTGATATCGGGTCCAGCATGACCCCGAACACGGAACGAATGCCGAAGGACAGCGACAATACAACCGCGCCCGCGGCAATGATGATCGTGGTATTTGAGAACCGGCTCATATGGCCTCCCTTTGGCACGAAGCGACCGTCTCGCGTTGTGAACGGCGTGGCAAACGAATTTTAGGCATCACACTGTTCAATCAGAATGATGCGACCGAGACAGGTCTTGTGGGTGTCGGGCACAGGCAAGTAAGTTATCGTGCGGGTTAGCAGAGGATCAGGCATGGATGGGCCGATGCCAAAATACCGCGCTCTCATAAACGAGGGTGCGCTGAGGGCAGACCCTGCCCAGCGCGCTGCGGTTGAGAAGCTGCAGATTCTGCATATGCGGCTGGCGGACTATAATCCAAGTGTCGGCAAACAGATCCAACGTGGTTGGTTTGGCTGGGTCAAAGGTTCTCCGCAAAAGGTCATCACGCTGACCGGCCTGTATATGTATGGCGGGGTCGGGCGCGGCAAATCCATGCTGATGGACCTGTTCTACGAAAGCGCCCCGGTCCAGCCGAAACGGCGCGTCCACTTCCACGCTTTCATGCAGGAAGTGCAGGTTGGCATTCATATTGCGCGGGAATCAAACGTTCAGGACCCGATCCGAACGGTTGCGGAGGAGGTTGCGGAAAGCGCAACGCTGCTCTGCTTTGACGAGTTTCAGGTTACGGACATCGCAGATGCGATGATCCTTGGCCGGCTGTTTGAAGCACTGTTCGCGCGTGGCATCCTGATCGTGGCCACTTCGAACCGTCCCCCGGATGATCTCTATAAAAACGGGTTGAACCGTCAGATCTTTGTGCCGTTCATCGACATGCTGAAGGAACGTGTTGACGTGCACGAACTGGAAAGCATGAATGACTATCGGCAGGGCCGCGAAGCTGGTCAGCAGGTTTACTTTCATCCACTCGGACCGGATTCGCGCGCAGCCATGGATGCTGCCTGGGAGCGGGAAACTGGCGGTGAGGCAGCAGCGCCGCTGACATTGTCGATTCGCGGGCGTCGGGTGCGCATCGACAAAGCGACAGAGGACGCCGGGCGGGCCAGCTTTGCGGATCTCTGCGAAAAACCACTTGGGCCTGCCGACTATCTGGTGATCGCCCAGCAGTTCCCCGTGTTCTTTCTGGACGACATTCCCGAACTGACTTGGGCACAGAACAACGAAGCCAAGCGCCTCGTGACACTGATCGACGCGTTGTACGAGGCCAAGACGCGGTTCTATTGTTCGGCAGATGCCGCGCCCGAGGCTTTGTATCTGGAGGGCAAGGGTGCGTTCGAGTTTGCGCGCACCGCCTCGCGGCTAGCCGAGATGCAAGCCGCTGATTGGGGTGAGAATTGAGAAAGTGACTCAAACTTTTTCCAAACTGGCCTAAATACGATATCTGGTAGAAAGCGCATTGGTGCGCACCACAGATATGCAGGAGCCTGGAGTATGCTGACGGTCATTTCACCCGCGAAACGGCTGGACTGGGATCCGGTTGACATGACACATGCCAGCGAGCCCGCGTTTCAGAAAGACGCGGTGGCTTTGGCGGGGGTGGCGCGGAAGCTGACCCCTACGGATCTGCGGCGGCTCATGGGAATCTCCGAGAACCTTGCCGACCTGAACGCCGCACGGTTCAAGGCGTTCAAGCCTGAACCGTCAGACGATCTGGTAAAGCCCGCTGCCCTCGCATTTGGCGGCGACACGTATGTGGGTCTCGATGCCACTAGCCTGGATGTCGCCGATATGGCGTTTGCACAAGATCATCTCCGGATCCTGTCGGGCCTTTACGGGCTGCTGCGCCCAATGGACAAGATCCAGCCCTACCGATTGGAAATGGGAAGCAGGCTCGCAACAAAGCGTGGCGACAGCCTCTATGCGTATTGGGGTTCGCGCCTCGCAAAAGCTCTGAATACAGAGGCCGAGGCGCTGGGCACAGATACGCTGATCAATTGTGCCAGTCAGGAGTACTTCGGCGCGGTCGACCGGAAGACGCTCAAGCTGCGGATCATCGAGCCGGTGTTTCTTGAGAACAAGAACGGCGTCGAGAAGACCGTCAGCTTCTTTGCGAAAAAGGCTCGCGGCGCCATGGCCCGCTTTGCGATAACGCACAGGCTGGACCGCGCGGAAGGCCTGAAGGATTTCAACATCGGCGGCTACGCCTTCCAGCCCTCGAAATCCGGCGCAGACCGGTGGGTGTTCAGTCGCCTCGCGCAGGCAGCTGCGTAACTTCAGACCTGCCGTTCGATCATCATCTTCTTGATCTCGGCGATGGCCTTTGCCGGGTTCAACCCCTTTGGACAGGTCTTCGCGCAGTTCATGATCGTATGACAGCGATAAAGCCGGAAAGGGTCTTCCAGATAATCCAGACGCTCTCCCGTCGCCTCATCACGGCTGTCAATCAGCCAACGATAGGCATGCAGCAATGCGGCCGGGCCAAGATAGCGATCGCCGTTCCACCAGTAAGACGGGCAAGAGGTCGAACAAGAAGCGCACATGACGCATTCATACAGGCCATCCAGCTTCTCACGATCCTCGATAGACTGTTTCCACTCGACCCCGGGCGCCGGGCTTGCGGTCTCAAGCCATGGCATAATTGAGGCGTGCTGTGCGTAGAAATGGGTCAGATCAGGCACCAGATCCTTGACGACCGGCATATGCGGCAGAGGGTAGATTTTGACATCCCCCTTCACCTCGTCGATGCCATAGGTGCACGCAAGCGTGTTGATCCCATCGATGTTCATCGCACAGGAGCCGCAAATTCCCTCGCGGCAGGAGCGACGGAAGGTCAGCGTCGGATCAATCTCGTTCTTGATCTTGATGATCGCGTCCAGAATCATCGGCCCGCAAGTGTCCAAGTCGACAAAGTAGGTATCGATCCGCGGGGTCTGACCAGTGTCAGGCTCCCACCGATAGACCTTGAACGTCTTCAGCCGTTTCGCGCCTTCGGGCTTTGGCCAAGTTTTGCCCGTCGTAATACGCGAGTTCTTTGGGAGCGCCAATTCAACCATCTCGATCTCCTTCAGAGGGCTTTTGCCCTACAAAAACCTTCTCGCCGCGATGCAGCGCATGGATAGAGGCTTCCGGTTCCAAAGCCGTAAACTCGGATACCGCAAAACCGGGGGCCTGCATACGTGACCGGATATCCCGCCCATACCAACGCAAGTGATCGGCATCACCGTAGTGCAGTGCGCGAGCCTCCGGCGTTGTCAGCCCGGGGTCCTCGTATGTGGCATCGAAGCCTTCAATCATAGGAACCGTGATGACTACCTGCCCGGCAGGCGCGAGTACACGGTAGATCTCGGCAAAGGCGCGTGCATCGTCCACATGTTCCAGCACATGGTTTGCCATGACCATGTCGACGCTGGCATCGGGCAGTTCCAGTGATGTGATATCCAGCTGCAACTCGAATTTGTCGTTCAGATCCGCTGTCCGATAGTGCGCCCCGCGCGAAACCAACTCGGCACGAACCCAAGGCTCGGCAGCAAAATGGATCACGCGCGCGCCTGGGCGCAAGTGCATGTCGCGATCCATCCACAGTTTGAGGAGCCGGTGGCGCGGCCGGGAATCGCAGCCGGGACACCAGATCTCGGGCTTGTGTTTCACCGGTGAGAACATGCCCCGATAGTCGCAGATCGGGCAATGCCGCGCCGTCTTGCCCCAAGCCAGCCGCGTCATATGCGCAATGGAACGTTGCGCACGGCGCTCCATGATTTCGGCAATATCCTCAATCGAACGGGGCTGGAACAAGACGGTCATGGGCCCTGCTCCCAAGGTTTGGACTTCTGCCAGATATGCCACGAGCGCGCGTCGGATTTATAGGCGGCATCAATCTGAGTCATGACTTGCGTTCGTACCTGATCCGTCGTCATGACGGCCACGTCACCAAGTGTCCCAGCTACATCTGCCGCAAGCAACATGTCCGTCAGCATGCCCGGACCGCCCAATGCGTAGACGTGCCCTTGCGGATCATCGAGGATCCTGCGGCAAGTCTCCGCAAGGCAGGCGCGCATCAGCGGACTGTCCGCAGGCGCAGAGATCACACCGTTCGGGAAATGGCCTTTGGCAGCGTGGCTGTAGAACCAGACCGCCGTGCGATCGGACATTGCGGACCAGAGCGCCGGAAAGCCTGGGCGTATGGTGGCATCTGCGTCCATGTAGAGGCCACCATGGCGGGCCAACCACGCCATCCGGATCAGGTCCGACTGGATAGCCGGGTGGAGGCAGGCATCGAAAGCTCGCAGCTCGGTGGCACCGTACTCCGCACGAAGGAAGCTTCGGGCGCCCTCCACATCCATCAATTGATATGCATCACCCGCCAGAGCGCGCCATCCCAACATCGCATCGGCAACATCATCCGGGACTTCTGGAGTGTCCCAGTACTGAAAGATCGCAGGCCCGGGAGCGGTTTCAGCAGGCGCCAATCGCGGCAGGCGCAGAAACAGCGCCCACGCCCTCGCGCACATTCGCAAATAGGGATCGAACGCGGGATCGTTGCCAGCAGCCAGCAGCAAGTCCTGTGCAGCTTCGGCTTCTGCTTCACCATGCCGACGCAAGCCTTCGAATATGCGGCGCTCAAACGGATCGGCATCGGCAGCCATGGGCGCCAACTGCGGTATCAGGTGATCATCACCCGACGTCATAAGCAGCCCGATGGTCGAGAAAAGCGTACCTGTGGGAAACGGATCAGACGGCCCAACCAGATTGGGCACCCGGGCCAAGCGGCCCCGCTCGACAGAAGCTCGAATATACTTGCGTCTGCGGCCTGGCGGCAAACAGCGCACCAGCGGCGATGGCACGAGGTCTCTGAATGTGCTGCCCAACGCCATATCAGCTGTCACCTGCGGCTCCGGCGATAATGCGTGAAGAACGCAAAGCTCTGATCCGGACCGTCGCCTCCATGTGGGTTTTCGTGCACAGCGACGACACTCCAGTTCGGCTGATTCTTCGCGACCCAAGCGCTGTGATTGCGGTGGTTGACATGGGCGGCCGCTGAAACCTGGTCATGGTCGGAGGAGTAGATAAGGACGTGCTGCCCCGCATGTTCGAAAAGTTGTGCCATATACAGGTCAAAGACCGGATCTTCGACCAGATGATAGACCACATCCAATGATAGCACGAGATCGTAGGCCCCCGCATAGCTTGCAGCATCGGCAAGGTTGTGGAACTGCCAGTTCTTACGGTCGCCCAGCTTTGACCGGCAAAGCTCGACTGCTTCCTGCGTGACGTCCACGCCTGTGTAACTTGCAAAGGCGAACATCTCAGCCTGTGCGCCATCGCCGCAACCGAACTCGATCACAGATGACACCTGGTGTTCGGCGGCGAACGCATTCAGGAAGTCAGCCTTGTAGATGGCAAAGTCCCCATAGGACCCAGCCCCCGAATCCCCGCCCCGCCGATAGCGCGCAGCCCAGTATGCACCCGAATCGAACAGGCCCAGTTTGCGTAGCAAAGGCGCCAGTCGGGCGCGGAGCGAGTTGATCATCTTGAACTGCCCATCATGTTCGCGCAGCCGCTCCGCGGTTAAAGAAAACGGTCAGTAAACGCGCGCCTTGGGAGCGATACGCGCCGGATCAATGCCGCCCTGATTGTGCGGTGTGATCGGATCCAGCACCACCGCGCGGTAGTCCATCTTCACGTCACCATTGACCCATGCCAGGGAGTGCTTCCGCCAATTCTCGTCATCGCGATCGGGGTAGTCTTCGTGGGCGTGCGCGCCTCGGCTTTCCTTGCGTGCCTCTGCCGAATAAACAGTCGCGAGTGCGTTGGGCAGCAGGTTTGACAGCTCCAGCGTCTCCATCAGGTCCGAATTCCAAACCAGCGAGCGGTCTGTCACTGCCACGTCGTCGAACATGGCATCAATGCGCGAGACCTTGTCGCAGCCTTCCTGCAACGTCTTCGAGGTCCGGAAAACCGCAGCATCATCCTGCATGGCCTTCTGCAAACTGGCCCGGATATCCGCCGTCGCGGAGGCGCCCTTGGCGTGGCGCAGTCCGTCGAAGCGGTCCATCGCTTCCTCGACTGAAACCTTGTTCAGGCTTGGGTTTGCCGATTTAGGATCCACTGTCTCTCCCGCCCTGATCGCACAAGCACGGCCGAACACAACAAGGTCAGTCAGCGAGTTGGAACCCAAACGGTTCGCCCCGTGAACCGAACAGGACGCAGCCTCGCCGGCCGCCATCAGCCCCGGCACCAGCTGATCCGAGCCATCCACAGTGTTGATGACCTCGCCCCAGTAGTTCGAGGGAATGCCGCCCATGTTGTAGTGCACCGTCGGGATCACCGGGATCGCTTCTCGCGTGAGGTCCACGCCGGCGAAGATTCGCGCCGATTCGGAAATTCCAGGCAGGCGCTTCGCCAGGACATCTGGCGGCAGGTGGTTCAGGTTCAGATGAATGTGGTCGCCGCCTTCACCGACGCCCCGACCTTCCCGGATCTCCATGGTCATGCAACGTGAGACCACGTCGCGGGACGCGAGATCCTTGTACGTTGGCGCGTAGCGTTCCATGAACCGCTCGCCCTCCGAATTGGTCAGATAGCCGCCTTCACCGCGTGCGCCCTCGGTGATCAGGCAACCCGCACCGTAGATGCCAGTGGGATGGAACTGCACGAACTCCATATCTTGCAGCGGCAGACCCGCGCGCGCGACCATACCGCCGCCATCGCCGGTGCAGGTATGCGCCGAGGTCGCCGAGAAATATGCGCGTCCGTAGCCACCCGTGGCCAGCACGACCATCTTGGCTGAAAACCGGTGCATGGTGCCATCATCCAGCTTCCACGCAATAATGCCCTGGCATTCGCCATCCTCGGACATGATCAGATCAGTGGCAAAATACTCGATGAAGAACTCGGCATTCTGTTTGAGGCTTTGCCCATAGAGCGTGTGCAGGATCGCGTGGCCGGTCCGGTCGGCGGCAGCGCAGGTTCGCTGAACCGGGGGGCCCTCACCGAATTCAGTTGTGTGACCGCCGAACGGGCGTTGGTAGATTTTACCGTCTTCAGTGCGGGAGAACGGCACGCCGTAGTGCTCCAGTTCCACAACGGCAGCGGGAGCTTCCCGTGCGAGATACTCCATGGCGTCCATGTCGCCCAGCCAGTCCGAACCCTTGACGGTGTCATACATGTGCCACTGCCATTCATCAGGGCCCATATTGTGCAGGCTAGCAGCGATCCCGCCCTGCGCCGCAACCGTATGCGAGCGCGTCGGGAACACTTTGGTCACGCAGGCCGTCTTGAGGCCTTGCTCGGCCATGCCAAGAGTGGCGCGCAAACCGGCGCCGCCAGCGCCGACGACCACAACGTCATAGGTGTGATCAATGAATTCGTAAGCAGCCATCTGAACCCCTCAGCCCGTAAATGCGATTTTCAGGACGGCGAAGATGCCTGCGAACCCGAAAGCTGCACAGAACATCTGGTTGCCCAGCAAGGCGGCAGTACGCCACCCCTTTTGATGGATGTAGTCCTCGATCACCACCTGCAAACCCTGCATGAGATGATGAAAGCCAACGGCCATGAACAGCGCCGCGACAATGGCGTTCCAGGGGTTGGCGTATATCTCGAGAACTTCGGCGTGGTCACTGCCCAGGCCAGTTGCAAACGGGAAGACCGCCAGAATCGTCAACGGGATCAGTGCAACGGAGGATACGCGGTGTTGCCACCAGTGATGCGTGCCCGTGCCTGCAGAACCAAGCCCGGATGCCAGGCCGCGAGGGGTTTTGAAACTCATCTCGTACTCCTCAAGCCAATAGCCAGATCAACGCCGTCAACACCACTGAGGCGCCAATTGCAATCATGCCGGATTGTTCGGATTGCTTCAGCTCGAACCCGTACCCCATATCCCAGATCAGGTGCCGGATGCCATTGCAGAAGTGGTAGGCCAGCGCCCAGGTCGAACCGATCCAGATCAGGTTTCCAACCCACGAGGTCGCCATCCCATCGACGAATGCAAAATACTCCGGACCTGTCGCGGCAGCCAACAACCACCACACCGCGAGCGCCATTCCAAGCGTCAGACCAACCCCGGTGACCCGGTGCAGGATCGAAAGCATGGAAGTATACTGCGGTCGATAGATCGTGAGATGCGGAGATAGCGGACGGTTGCCTCGATTGACATCAGCCATTCTGGGTTCCCTCTTAAAGGCGTTGATACGCAACAGTTCTTGCGCTCGGGAGGTTTTACGACGCGTTAACGTACGACACCAGTGCCATATGTTCGCACCTGCGGGATTCATTCCGTAGGTCAGTATCCGGTCCCACATCCGGGCTTGCCTTGTTCCTAGTGCTCGGCGCAGCATGATGCGGGAGGACCAGCCATGACAAAACCGAACTTCCTGATCATTCAGGCCGATCAGCTGACAAGTGAGGTGTTGTCTTTCTACGACAAACCGTTGGCCAAGACACCACACATGGATGCAATCGCCCGCGCGGGCACGGTATTCAGAAACGCCTACTGTTCGTATCCCCTATGCGGCCCATCGCGCATGTCCATGATGACCGGGCGGCTGGCCAGCCGGATTGGCGCTTGGGACAATGCTGCGGAATTCAGTTCGGAGATTCCCACCTTTGCTCACTACCTGCGCGCAGCAGGCTACCGCACAACGCTGTCCGGCAAGATGCATTTTGTCGGCGCTGACCAGTTGCACGGGTTCGAGCATCGTCTGACCACTGACATCTATCCGGGCGACTTTACGTGGACCGAGAACATGGAAAGCCGCGATATCAGGAATCGCGCGGACGACCGCGCGGTGACACAATGCGGCGTCTGCGAGCGGTCGGTGCAGCTGGACTATGACGAGATGGCTGTGTTTCAGGCCGAACAACACCTCTGGGATATCGCCCGCGCACCTGCGCAGCCGTTTTGTCTGTTTGTCTCGCTCACACATCCGCATGATCCCTACTACTGCCAGCCAGAGCACTACGGCCGCTACACGGACGATGAGATCCCTTTGCCAACCGTCCCAAGGGTGCCCCAACAGGCGCAGGACCCGCTGAGTGCCTTCATCATGGAGCGGCACGGGCTGAATGTGGACATTGATCCCGCACTGATCCGCAAGGCGCGGCGCGCATATCTGGGGTCGGTCTCATATGTGGATGACCAGGTCGGACGACTGATGAAAGTGCTTCGGCGAGCTGAGCTTGTCGACGACACTGTGGTTGTAATCCTCGGCGATCATGGCGAGATGCTGGGTGAGCGCGGGATCTGGTTCAAACGCCACTTCTACGAATGGTCCGCGCGGGTTCCGATGGTCTTTTCCGGGGCCGGATTGACGGCTGAAGCGCGGAACGAGTGCGCAACGCTGACGGACCTGCTGCCGACACTACTGGGATTGGCGGGCTGCGGCGAAACACTGGTGGAGGACATCGAAGGCCGAGACCTCTTTGCCGGCTCGGTGGAAGATGTCGCGCTGTCCGAGGTCATGTCGGACGGCCTGGCCGCTCCCGTTTTCATGCTGCGGCGCGGCGATTGGAAGCTGATATACGGCCCTGAACATCCGGCTCAGCTTTTTGACCTTGCTTCGGACCCTGACGAGATTGCGGACCTTGGGAATAATCCGTCTCATGCGGCGCGCCGGGATGAGATGATCCTTGAAGCGCACGGCACCTGGGATGCGGAAGCGCTTCAGGCAGAGATCGACACCTCGATCGCACGCCGACTGCTGATCCGGGAAGCGCATGCTCAGGGACAGCAGCCCCGTTGGGACTATGTGGTTCCACAATCGGATGCGCGTTGGTGCCGCCCTGGTGCAGATTATTCAGCGTGGTCGCTGGATGTGCTGAAGCCAAGCTAGAGAACTCTCCCGCCGCTGGATTGTTTCACATGAAACATTTACCACGAAATTAACGTTCCTCAGGTGCGTTAAGCAGTCCTTCATTAGCACGCGAGATCAGCGCACCCATTGCCTCGAACTGCGCCTTGCGCGGTGATGTCCGCCGCCATGCCAGACCAATCTGACGGGAGGGAGCGGGCGGCTGAAAGTCGTGCAGGCTGATCCCGGGGTTGCGCCCCTCCACCGGCACGGCCAGCCGCGGCAGCAGCGTCACACCCATGCCGCCTGCCACCATTTGCACCACGGTCGCCAGCGTCGAGGCACCATAAGTGTCGATGTTCCCGACCTTGCGCAACTGGCAGAAGGCCAGTGCCTGTTCGCGGAAACAGTGGCCTTCTTCCAGCAACAGCACCCGCTCCTTGCCGATCAGATCCGGCGTGACCCGGACATGCCTGCCCACTTCGAACCCGTTGGGCACTGCCAGGACGAAGGGATCCTCGAACAGAGTGACGGTCTCTATCTCGCGATAATCAATCGGTAGTGCAAGCAGCAGGAGATCCAGCGTGCCGTCCAGCAGCTCGCTGACGATCGACAAAGTCTGACTTTCGCGAATACGCAATTGCAGATCCGGATGAGCCTCGCGCACCAATGGCAGCAACGGTGGCAGCAGATAGGGCGCGACGGAGGGGATAACGCCAAGTGCCAGATTACCGCCAAGCGCGCCGGCCGCCCCCCTCGCCACATCCGCCAGATCCCGCACATCGCGCAACAGACGGGTTCCGCGGGCGGCAACTTCCGCACCTACCCCAGTAAGACGCGCGCCGCCGGGCAGACGTTCTATCAGGATCGCGCCCAACTCGGCTTCCAACTCGCGAATTTGCATGGAAAGCGCTGGTTGCGTGACCGAGCAATCCGCTGCCGCACGGCCAAAATGGCCATGCCGTGCGAGTGCTTCCAGATATCTGAGTTGTTTCAGGGTCGGCATGGCGATCAGGATTCCTTTGAAGAATCACAATCTAGTTCCCCCTCGCCTTATGAGGAAGAGCGCTTCACCCCGCCCATTGCCGACAGCTTTTCTCGGATGTTTCCCTGCCCAGCCAACCGGCGCTCTTCAGCGCACCCCAACCAGGCGCCCGGACAGTGACGTAGGCCCAACCTTCGCGGTAGGCATGCGAATACAGCACATCGTCACCGTCCTGAATCCGGCCAACCACTGTAGTTGTCTGATCCCATCCGGCATAAAGCGCAGTGACACCGGCCTGCCAGCCAATGCAGCCGCTCTCGAATTCATCACGGATGGGCAGATCGGACAACTTGCGACGGATCCTCATATCCTCAAGATCGAGCGTGCGCGCGGATGTATCGATCTTGCATTGCAGGCGCTGCTCCTCGGCACGGATCTCGGCGACCTGCCGCGCGGCCTCGGGCGTCAACGAGACCTGTTTGCTAATGCAATCGCTGTTGTCGAACACGGCCTTGCCCAAGGTGGACCCAAAACAGTACCCGGCCCGGTCGATGATCAGATTGCGGGTGAACCAGTGATCTTCGCAGATATCCGCCATCGCCGGGGTCGCGCCCAACACCATCACAAGCAGCGTCCAAACCTTGTTCATGTTGCCATCAAGGCCTTCCCAAGCCAAACGGGTCAAGAGATAATTCGGAGACACTGCCCAATGGCCAATCATGACAATGCAATCCGGCAGGAGGGCATGCGGATCGGCGGCAAGACCGTCCACGCCGATGACGTGGTCGAGGTCCGGTACCCCTACTCGGGTCAGGTGATTGGCACGGTGCCCGCCGGTCAGCCGGAACACGTAGCTCAGGCCTTCGAGGTCGCAGCCGGCTACCGCTGCAAACTGACCCGCCATGAACGCCAGCAAATCCTGTTCCGAACGGCTGAACTGATCCGGGAACGGCGCGAACGTATCGCCCACTGGCTTGTCATGGAGTTGGGCATCTGCCGCCAGCATGCCCTTTACGAGACCGGCCGGTCCTGCGACGTATTCATGCTGGCGGGACAGCTGGCTATCTTGGATGATGGGCAGATCTTCTCGTGCGACCTGACCCCGCAGGGCAAGGACCGCAAGATCTTCACCAAGCGCGAACCAGTGCGAGCGGTCTCGGCGATCACGCCCTTCAACCATCCGCTCAACATGGTGGCGCACAAGATCGCGCCTGCCATCGCCGCAGGTGCGCCCGTGGTTTGCAAACCGACCGAACTGACGCCGCTTACAGCGATTGCGCTGGCGGATCTGCTGTACGAAGCCGGGTTGCCGCCCGAGATGTTCCAGATCGTCACGGGGTGGCCTGCCGATATTGGCGCTGCCATGGTCACCGACCAGAATGCCGAGATCATCACGTTCACGGGCGGCGTACCCGTGGGCAAACTCATTGCAGCACAATCCGGTATGAAGCGCACGGCGTTGGAGCTTGGCGGGAACGATCCACTGATTGTCCTGAACGATCTGGATGACGCGGATCTGCAGCGTGCGGCGGCCCTCGCGGTTGCGGGCGCCACTGGCAATTCCGGGCAACGCTGCACTGCGGTGAAGCGCATTCTGGCTCAGGACAGTATTGCGGATCGGTTGGTACCGATGGTTCTGGCGCGCACAAAGGCGCTCCGTCATGGGGATCCGCAAGACCCCGAGACACAACTTGGTTGCGTGATCCACGCCAAGGCCGCCGAGACGTTCGAGGCGCGGGTCGGGGATGCCGAGGCGAAAGGGGCGAAGGTCCTCTACCATCCAAGTCGGACAGGCGCGTTGCTACCGCCGATCACGCTGGATCATGTGCCGCACGACTGCCCGCTGGTGATGGATGAAACCTTTGGCCCGATCGTGCCCATCGTCCGCGTCCCGGATGATGACGAGGCGGTCATGGCGATCTCGAACTCAACGCCGTTCGGATTGTCCTCCGGCGTCTGCACGAACGACTTCCGTCGGATGCAGGCGTTCATCGAGGGGCTGGATGTCGGAACGGTGAACATCTGGGAACAACCGGGCTATCGAATCGAGATGTCACCCTTTGGCGGGATCAAGGATTCGGGCAATGGCGTGAAGGAAGGCGTGCTCGAGGCGATGCGATTCTCTACCAATGTTAAGACATATTCGCTGCCATGGCCCCGCTGAGGCCGAAACCGGCCCTGAAAATCATGTCTTGCTGCACCGCGTCATTACGGGCAGGCTATTATAGTTAACGCTCCGGGTAGAGAAGGGGGGCCTATGGTTACCCAGGCTGGTTTGCATAAATCTGTCGCAACTTCGGTTTACCCCGGTGGCATCGGAACTTGGACCACAGGGGGAGAAATCCATGAAACGTAACCTGCTCGCATCAGTGGCGCTGTTCGCATCCGCCGGAATGGCCGCCGCAGCCTGTCCACCCATCACAGTCGCTGACATGCAGGGCGTCTCTGCAGGCGCGTTCCCGCAGCAATATGAATTGACCGAGTTCCAATCGGCAGCGTCCTGCACGATGACTTTCACGGCAAACCCCGAGATCGAAGCGCTGAACGGCGAGATCCAAGGCAACCCCGCACTGCTGCCACTGGCCGAGCGCGTGCCCGAGGAGCCACTGGTGATGGTCCCCTACGATACGATCGGCAAGCATGGTGGCACGCTGGACGCCCTGTCGAACGCAACCGAAGCCGGAACGTCTGACTTTCTGTCAATCCGACACGTGAACTTCGTGCGCTTTTCAGATGACCTGCAGACCATCGTTCCAAACATCGCCAAGGGCTGGGAATGGAACGCTGATTTCACTCAGCTGACCTTCTTCCTGCGCAAGGGCCACAAATGGTCCGACGGCGCGCCCTTCACGGCCAATGACGTGAAATTCTGGTACGACAATCTGAATTTCGACACGAATGTCATCGAGAAGCCGAAAGACTTCCTGCTGGCAGGCGGCGAAAAGATGAACGTCGTGGTTGTCGACGACCAGACCGTGCGGTTCGAGATGGCTGCGCCGAAGCCGGGATTTCTGGCCCACTTCGCAAACAGCTATTCACAGCCCTTCCAGCCCATGCACTTCCTTGGAAATTACCATCCGGCCATCAACGCGGATGCGGATGCCGAGGCGAAGAAGATTGGCTTTGAAACAGGCTATGAAGTTGTGAATTTCTACCACGGCCAATCCGATTGGACCGACACACCCTCGCCGATGTTGCGGGATCTTGAGAAGTCCAAATCCATGCCTTTTGCGACCCAGCCCACGCTGGAGAGCCACATCTACATCTCGGACACGACCGAGGGCCGCAAACTGGTCGCAAACCCGTACTTCCACCAAGTAGACACTGCCGGCAATCAACTGCCGTACATCTCTCGTCAGGACGAGGTCTATATCAACGAGAATCAGGTTCGGATCCTCAAGGTCACATCGGGCGAGGTCGACTACAAATCGCAGTCACTGCAATTGCCAGATGCGCCGGCCCTGCTGGAAGGTCAGGAAAAGGGCGGCTACACGGTCAGCCTGCGCCCGACGATCGTTCAGGTGGTGTTCGGATTCAACGTGACCCACGAGGACGAGGTCAAGCGCGCCGTTTTCTCGGACCTGAGGTTCCGCAAGGCAATGTCGCACGCCATGAACCGTGCCGAGTTGAACGAGAGCGCGTATTTCGGGCTTGGAACCCCATCACAGTACATCGGGTTCTCGCCGAAACCCGCGTTCGTTGACGACAAATGGACGACCTATGCCACCGAGTTCGATACGGCTGCCGCCAATGAGGCGCTGGACGAACTGGGGCTGAAGGACGTGGATGGAGATGGCCTCCGCGAACTGCCGGACGGTGCGCCACTGGTCGTTAATCTGCAGTTCGCAACTCAGGGCGGGCCTGCTGCCGTCATGGAGTTTGTGGCGCAAAACTGGACTGATGTGGGCATCAAGACTCAGGTCAAGGAAGTGACCCCGGACGAGTACCGCTCGGCCCAGTCGGCCAACAAGCTGGACGTCATGACCTGGGGCAAAAGCCAGCCGGTGGCCATCGTGCTTGGCAACAACGAACTGTGGGTGCCGCCTTACGAAAACTATTTTGGCTCGCGCAACGGGATGCTGTGGTCGAAATGGATCGAGACCGACGGAGCCGAAGGGGTCGAGCCGCCAAAGTGGGCCATGGATATGAGCGCTGATATCGAAGCGTTCCAGCAAGCCGCTCCCGGCTCGGACACATCGAACGAGATCGGTGCCCGCATGGCCGCAACGATGGCCGAGCAGCTGATGTTCATCGGTACCGTGTCGGCTCCGAACCCGGTCGTTCACCGCAACGCGCTGAAGAACGTTACGGAATTCAAGACGTGGTCCTACGAATACTACCGCACCTACCCCTACCGCGCGACGCAGTGGTGGTTGGACGAATAATCCGCCCGGACCTGCGAGTGGTTAATTGACAAAGCCCCGGGCCATGGCACTCTCGGCCCGGGGAATATGTTAGGGGAACAACGTGCGCTTTCTGCAATTTGCATGCATGCGGGCGTTCTTTGCGATCATCACGCTGATGACCGTGTCCCTGATCGTCTTCACGCTGATGGAGTTCGTTCCCGCCGACTGCGCCGAGCGTTACGTGGCCTTCAAATCCACCAGTGGCCAGAGCATTACCCAAGCCGACATCCAGGCCGAGCGCGTTCGTCTTGGCCTCGACCGTCCGTTCATCGAGCGCTGGGCCACGTGGATGTCCAACGTCTTCACCAAGGGCGATTTTGGCGAAAGCTGCATCCTGCGCCAATCCATCAACGACCTCCTCAAAGACAAGTTCTGGATTTCGTTGGGATTGGCCCTGTCCGCACTGTTCGTCGCCTATGCCATCGCGGTTCCTGTCGGCATCTACGCCGCCGCGTCAAACAATGCCTTTTTCAATGCAATATATTGATTCATATTTGTTTTAGCCTGATTTAAAGCAGGCTCATCGAGGTGATAATCTAAATACTCTTCGATGCGATTTATAATAATCGACAAATCTTCTTCTTCAATAGTGGATAAGAAATAGTCATAAACTCGCTTAAG
>JBGCFK010000338.1:0-4675 GCA_045106875.1 Paracoccaceae bacterium
CGCCCTGTGGGACATCAATGGCAAAGCGCTGGGCAAACCGGTCTACGAATTGCTGGGCGGGCAGATACACGACCGTCTGCGCACCTATACTTACCTGAATGCAGCCTCCGATGGCGATCAGAAGGCAGTTCACAACGACCCGGACTCGGCTGCCGAACGAGCTCTTGAGTACATCGCGCAGGGGTTCACTGCGCTGAAGTTTGACCCGGCCCGGCCCTACACCGCGTTCGATCCACGCCAGTTGTCGATGGAAACGCTGGGCTTTGCCGAACGCTACACGGCGCGGCTGCGCGAAGCTGTGGGCGACCGTTGCGATCTGCTGATCGGCACCCATGGCGAAATGACACCCTCGGGTGCGATCCGGCTGGCGACGCGGTTGGAGCCCTATGATCCGCTTTGGTTCGAGGAGCCGACGCCGCCCGACAACATCCCAGGTATGGCGCGGGTGGCGCAAAACACCAAGATCCCCGTCTCGACCGGAGAGCGGCTGACCACGAAGTACGAGTTTGCGGACCTGTTGCGCAATGACGCCGCTGCGATCCTACAGATGAACCTGGGCCGAGTAGGTGGATTGCTGGAAGCCAAAAAGATCGCTGGGATGGCCGAGGCGTTCCACGCTCAGATCGCTCCGCACCTGTTCTGCGGCCCAATTGTCGGCGCGGCGAACCTGCAGCTATGCGCGTGCAGCCCGAACTTCCTGATCATGGAGGGGATCGAGCAATGGGGCGGCTTCCATGCCGAAATTCTGAAGTCTCCGATCATTTGGGAAGACGGCTATGTCATCCCGCCCACCGCACCGGGCATCGGTGTGGAACTGAACGAGGCTGTTGCCGAGGCCAATCCCTACACCGGCGATAGATTGCAACTGAGGATGGCGGACACTCCCGCATAGGTAGCGCTTGGAACACGAGGCGACAGAGACATGATCAACCCATTTGCCCTGGAAGGAAAAGTTGCCATCGTCACAGGTGGCAGCAAGGGCATTGGTTTGTCTATCGCACATCATCTGGCGGCGCTGGGCGCCAAAGTCGCCATTGCCAGCTGGAAGCTCGACGCGTGCGAGACTGCGATTGCCGAGATTAAGGCGAAGGGCGGTGAGGCCATAGCCGTGGCGTGCAACATCTCGCGCCGGGACGAGTGCGAGAATCTGGTCAAGATCACCCACGACACATGGGGCCGTATCGACACATTCGTCGCCAATGCGGCGGTGAACCCGGTCTTCGGCCCAATGTCAGGGCTGTCGGACGAGGCATTCGACAAGGTCATGACCTCGAATGTGCACAGCGCCATCTGGTTCGCGAATGCCGCGATGCCTCATATGGCCGAAGTGGGCGGCGGCAGCTTCATCATCGTATCCTCAATCGGGGGCCTGCGCGGGTCAGCGACTTTGGGCGCCTACGGCATTTCCAAGACCGCCGACGTGGGCGTTGCACGCGCCTTGGCGGTAGAATGGGGCCCGAAGAACATCACGGTGAACTGCATCTTGCCAGGGCTTGTGAAAACAGATTTTGCCCGAGCGCTTTGGGAAGATGAGAAGATGAGCGCCGACCGGATCGCGCGCACGCCAATCGGTCGCTTGGGTGAGCCGGAAGATATTGGCGGCATCGCGGCGTTCCTGGCGGGCCCCACCGCGCGCTTTATCACGGGTCAGACCATAGTGGCAGACGGGGGAACGACAATTGTCTGAATGCGCTCAACATCAATGGTAGGAACACAATGAGGACCCGGCATGACTGACCAACCAAATGTGATCGGGTTTATCGGGCTCGGGCAAATGGGTCACCCGATGGCCACACATATCGCCAGGGGCGACACACCGATACTGTGTTTCGATACCGCCGATGTCGAGATGCCCGCCCGCGCGACCAAGACTGACAGTCTGGCCGAGGTCGTGGCAGGCTCGGACACCGTCTTTTTGTCTCTGCCCGACGGAAAGATCGTTGATGCGGTAACGCGGGAGATCGCGGCCTTGGCGACCCGGCGGACGACCGTCGTGGTGGACCTCTCTACCATCGGGCTGGACGCAGCCAAGACCGCCGCAGCTACTCTGTCTGATGTGGGCATCACCTATGTCGACGCGCCTGTCAGCGGAGGACGCCAGGGCGCGCTGAAAGCCACAATCACCTTGATGTGGGCGGGACAGAAGACCGAATTGGAGCGCCATCGCCACATCGCCGATCTGTTCTGCAGAAACACGTTCTTTGTCGGAGAAGAGGCGGGACAGGGTCAGGCAGTCAAGCTGTTGAACAACTTCCTGTCGGGTACGGCCATGGCGGCTACCAGCGAAGCGGTGCTGTTTGGCCTGAGCCACGGCGTCGAGATGAAGACGATCCTGGATATCGTTCACGTCTCGACCGGCCAGAATACTGCCATCTCGGACAAGTTCCCGAACCGGGTTTTGCCGCGCACCTTCGACGCAGGCTTCTTTGCTGAACTTCTGAACAAGGACGTCCAACTCTATGCCAAGTTCGCGGCTGAAGCGGGCACCCCAAACCAGATGGGCAGTCAGGTTGCTGAAATCTGGCAGCACGTGACTGACAGCCTGGACCCGAAATCGGATTTCACCCGGATCTACGAGATCATGCGCCAGAAAACGGATATCGCCGCCGAACCATCACAGAACATTCAGGACGCGGCAAAGTGATCGCACAACGGGTAGTTGGGTCAAGGAGGCACGAATCTCGCCGCGCGAGCCGATCAGGGGCCTACCCGCCATCCCGCGCAAAAAACGCTCTGTTCCATCATGCGGATCGTGTAAGTATCACAAAAAATGATCAACAAGGGAGAGAAGGCATGACACATCTCAAATCCGCCAAGCGTGGGCTGAAGGGCCTGCTTCTGGTATCAGCGGTCGCTGCAACGGCGGCGCTGCCAACCATGGCTGTCGCCGGCAAGGCCGACGATACGCTGAACATCGCCTGGGCCCGCGAGCAACCCTCACTGGACTACTATTTCCAGAACTCGCGCGAAGGCATCATCATCAACCGCCACGTCTGGGACAACCTGCTCTATCGGGATCCGAACACCGGAGAGTTCCACGGTCTGTTGGCCGAGGAGTACACGGTCGTCGATGACAAGACCTTCGACTTCACGCTGCGCGACGGCGTCAAGTTCCATGATGGCAGCGACCTGACCGCGGACGATGTCGTGGAGACCCTGGCGTTTCTGCTGAAGCCCGATTCCGGCAAGCTGATCACGCAACCACTGTCCTGGATCGACCGCGTGGAAAAGACCGGACCGATGAGCGTCCGGTTCCACGCCAAGGCAACGACACCTCTGGCCTTGCTGTACCTCGCTGCAGAGATCCCGATCTACCCCAGCGATTACTACGCCAAGGTCGGCCCCGAAGGCATGGGCGTCAAGCCGATCGGTACTGGCCCCTACAAGGTGACCGAGGTCGAACCCGGCAAGAAGATCGTGTTCGAGAAAAACGAGAACTATTTTGCCGATAGCCCCAAGGGCCAGCCACAGATCGGCAAGATCGTGCAACGGACCATCCCGGACGTGAACACTCAGATCATAGAGCTGGCTTCTGGCAAGCTGGACTGGATCTTCAAGGTTCCCGCCGATCAAGCCGAACGCCTGGGCTCGATGGGGCCGCTTCAGATTCAGAATGCAGCAACCATGCGGATCGGCTATCTGACCTTCGACGCGATGGGCAAATCGGGCGACACGCCGTTCCAGGATGCGCGCGTCCGGCAAGCAGTGGCCCATGCCATCGACCGCCAGGCGATTGCGGACAACATTGTGCGTGGCGGGTCTACTGTTGTTCACTCGGCCTGCTATCCGGATCAGTTCGGCTGCACACAGGATGTGACCCAGTACGAGTACGACCCCGAAAAGGCCAAAGCCTTGTTGGCAGAGGCGGGCTATCCAGATGGCTTCACCACACCAGTCTACGGCTATCGTGACCGCAACTATTTTGAACCGATGATCAGCTACCTGGCAGCCGTCGGCATCAAGACAGACCTTCGATATGGCAAATATGCCGCGACGCGGGACGCAATCCGAGGAGGTCAGGTGCCGTTCGCCTTCATGACCTGGGGCTCGGGTTCGGTGCCGGATGTGGACGCGATCACCTCGCATTTCTTCACTGGTGGGTCCGATGACACCTACGGCGATGCCGAAGTGAAGGCCTGGCTGGAACAAGGTGCATCCACCCTCGACAACGCCACACGGATTGACGTCTACAAGAAGGCGTTGGGTAAGATCGCGGATCAGGCCTATTGGCTACCGCTGTTCACATACCCGACGACCTACGCCATGACCAAAGATCTGGAGTGGACGCCTACCGCTGACGAGATCCCGCGGTTCTGGACCGCATCTTGGCAGTAAGCTGACAGGGCCGTTGCCACCTGGCGGCGGCCCATCCTTTCACAGGGGCGCACCTCATGCTTGTCTACACATTGAAGCGCATTGTCTTGGCGATACTGGTATCGCTGGTTGTGTCCGCCCTGGTGTTCAGTCTGCTTTATCTGACAGGCGACCCGGCAACGGCCCTGGCGGGCGAGAACGCAACCGATGCCGATATTGCCGCAATCCAGGCTGCATATGGCTTCGATCAGCCAATCTGGGTTCAATATTTTTCTTGGTTGGGTAATGCCATTCAGGGTGATTTCGGCCAGTCCATCTACTTTCGACTACCAGTCACTGATCTGATATTGGATCGGCTGCC
>JBGCFK010000339.1:0-7655 GCA_045106875.1 Paracoccaceae bacterium
CGCCGTTGGCACACCGCCCTCCTGCTCCTTGATCATGCCAATGATCTGTTCTTCGCTGAACCGTGACTTCTTCATCTTCCGTCTCCAATGCTTGGGACCGATCCTACTCAAAAGTGGAGGAGTTTTAAGGTCTCAGGTCAGCCGGCATCGGCCGAGCCAAGCGAAGGTGCGCTCGACGACCCATCTGCGCGGCAAGACCTCGAACCCTTCGGCAGTGTCGGGGCGCCTGACGATTTCGATGGTCCAGTCGCCGATGCCAGCGAGCGTGCTGCCCAGCTTTGGTCCTGCGTAGCCGCCATCGGCGAACACGTTGGCGTAGCCACGGCCAGCGACGGCGGATCGCTTTGCCTCGTACAGCGTGCGATACTCATCCGGTGAGAACCACGCCCGGTGTGTCACCTTTGATGAGCTTCGATATGGTTCGGATAGGTCTGGTAGACCTGAGATCCAACCATGACGAAGCGCGGTCTTCAGGACTTGGCGAAGCGTGAAGATCTCATGGTGCATCGTGATCCTTGGCGTATTTCGGATTTCGTTCACCCCCGGTCAGGACATCGTACTCACGGACGAAGCGCTCAGAGGCTTCCTTGAATGTTTTCTCGTTCTTGATCTCGCCATTCCGAAATTCCCCCCGCAGTTCGAGATACCAAGGCGCGATCAGCGATCAGGATCCGTGTTCTTTGGAAAAATAGCGAGGAGCAGTTGCTTCATCACCCGAGTGAACGCTTTGGTGTCGCCGTTCTGGATTTGCAGCACCTTCATAAATCCGTGTGCCTGCCATTCCGTGCCCTTACAGAAGGTTGCGTTGACCGAGAAGCCCTGCGTCGGCAATCCTGCCGTATCGGCCGCACCGGTCCGGCGGCAATCCTGCTGGGAGTTTGGTATGCCGCCTTGTGGATTGAAGTGCAGAACCAGACGCCAGCCATGTCCACCATGTTGCGTTTCTGGCGGCGACGCATAGAACCGGACACTCTGGGCACTGCCGCTTGGTGGCTGCATCGCCGAAGCAAGCGTCTCTGCAGAGGTTTCCCGAAACGGGAGCCCATGAAACACGACGGGGATCCCATTCGCGTCCTGCATCACGAAAAGATCGGACTGTTCCATATGGGAAAGCTTGTCGACATGAGTGATAATGGTAGGCTCATCACAGGCCGACAATCCAAGCAGCAACCCGAGCAAAATAGCTCTCTTCATCAGTCTACGCCTTTCACTTTGCGTTCTCGATGGAAGACGTACACGCCGGATGCAACGATGATCGCCGTGCCGACCCAGGTCAAGCTGTCGGGAAAGTCACCGAAGATCCACCAGCCGAGCAATGTCGCCGACACGATCTCGAGATACTGCATCGGCGCAAGCACGCTGGCGGGCAGCATCGAAAGCGCCAGCACCAGCAATTGGTGGGTCAGGACGGCCATGGCGCCGATGCCGAGGAAAAGCCATGCCTCGTGCGCGGTTGGCCAATCCAGCACTAGCGGCGCAAGCCCTGCCGTGTGCCCCCATGCGCAGGCGAGGCCAATCACCACAGCAGATCCGACACCGGTCCAGAACTGCAGTGCAAGCAGTTGCCCACCCATGGTCATGACGCGATTGATCAAAACGTAGCCCGCGAACCCGAACGCGGTCCCCAGAGGCAGAAGGGCTGCAGGCCCGTAGGCGGCCAGGTTGGGCCGGATCACGATCATCGCACCAGCGAGGCCTATCAGAACCGCCAGGATCCGACGCCAGCCAATTTGCTCTTTCAGTATCAGCGCGGACAGCACCGTCAGGATCAGTGGCTCAACGAAGAAAATCGCGATGGCATTGGCGATTGGCATCACCTGCAGGGCTGCATTGAAGCAGAGCAGAGCTGCCGCCAGAAACAGTCCCGCCACCCAGTGGCCCAGCCGAGGGCGCGACCATTGTCCGAACAGGAGAAGCAGTGGGATCAGAAGGACTGTTTGCACCAGAAACCTGCCCAGCACAGTCTGTCCAGGCGATACTGTCTGGGTCAGCAGCTTGGCAAACACATCCATACCCGGTGCAATCAGAAAGCCGACTGTGATGATCAGCAATCCGTTTTGCCGTGACGGAACGAGTGCTTTCACCCACGGCCCCCATCGGCACCCAGCCCGGATCCATGGACAGGATGCAAGTCCTGCCCGAATGCGATCAGATGACCGTCAGGATCCTGAACGTCAAAGTCGTCGCATCCATAGTCATTGTGCCGTATTTCCGTCGGCGATACTCCCAGTCCGTGCAACTCACGATGCAGCGCAGACACATCGTCCACGTAGATGTAGGCGGCCCAATGGGTGTTGACCCTCAGCGGACCGCGAAGCAATTGAAGCCCCAGACTCACTTCCCCACGCTGCGTGATGGCAAAGAAGACGTCATCGCTAACATCATCACCTTGCCATTGTCCAAGTTGCGCAAAACCCAGGTTGCAATAGAACCTAAGCGACGCGGGCACGTTGCTCACCTGCAGCACAGGCATGGCACGAAGCGTTTTCATACTTGTACCGGGGTCAGAACTTCGGTGCCGAAAACATGCTCTGATGGCCCTTCGCGGGTCAAAAGGTCCAGCATATCAAGTGCCTCGGCACCTGTTGGGCGGTGCTCATCCGCGACAGGCCAAAGCACGAGACAAGGCCCGTTGAACTCCTGGAACCATTCATCGCGGCGCATGCGGAACCGTTTGTGGATGGTTGACCACGTAAAGGCCCTGAGGCTGTCGACATCCTTCCACACGGACAGCGTAAAGGTCATCAGCGGATCGCCGGGGAACTTGGGCGCGTCTGGCCCCTCCTCATCCTCCAACCGCCAGATATATCCGGGCGAGCGCCGCGCCAGAGCGTTCATCCTGCCGACATTGTTCATGAAACCGGCCATGCGCGGGTCGTCTAGCGGCCAGCGCGCGCGTGCGATATTGAACTGACCGATCATCTGAATCCCTCCGTTAGACACTTGCGCCTGTTGCATGGAGCGCAGCAGTTCAGGTTTATGCTTCGTTAGCTCACGACCTTCCCCATGTCTCCCCTGATGGTGCCGGGACGCGCACGCTGATTGACAGCTTCCTGCCACCAAGTCATCTGTGATGGAAAACGGGAGGAGCCGACATGACCGACGCCTATCTGCGCGACCTCGATCGCAATCCGGCGAACTACCAGCCGCTGACACCGCTTAGCCTTTTGAAGCGTTCCGCCGAGGTCTTCCCCGACAGGCCGGCCGTCGTGCATGGACAGGTGAGGCATGACTACGCCACCTTCTATTCGCGGGCTCGGCAATTGGCGAGCGCATTGGCGCAGGCTGGTATCAGGCGCGGGCAAACGGTCTCGGCGCTTCTGCTCAACACGCCCCCGATGCTGGAAGCCCACTACGGTGTACCCATGGTGGGAGCCGTGCTGAACGCGCTCAACACAAGGCTGGACCCTGCCGGGATTGCCTTCATTCTTGATCATGGCGAGGCCCGGCTGGTGATCGTGGACAGCGAGCTTGCGCCACTCCTGAGGGACGCTCTGCCCCTGATGACGACGCCGGTGCCAAAGGTGGTGGAATATGTCGACCCGACTGTCCATGTCCCGGCTATCGGGCTTGGCGAGGACTATGAGGCGTTCATTGCCCAAGGTGATCCGGCATATGCTTGGGCGATGCCTGCGGACGAGTGGGACGCCATCGCCCTGAACTATACCTCCGGCACCACTGGCAATCCCAAGGGTGTCGTCTATCACCACCGCGGTGCGTACCTTCTGGCGACCGGAAACGTGGTGCATGCGGGGATGACGGGAAGCGCGAAGTACCTGTGGACACTCCCCATGTTTCACTGCAACGGCTGGTGCTTTCCGTGGTCTTTGTCGATCAATGCAGGGACGCATATCTGCCTGAGAGCGGTGCGTGCCAAGGTGATCTTTGACCTGATTGCGGAGGAGGGTGTTACGCATATGTGCGGCGCGCCGATTGTCATGTCGGCCTTGCTGAACGCCCCGGCAGCGGAGAAACGCTCGTTTTCACAGAGGGTTGACTTCCGCACTGCAGCGGCGCCCCCACCAGAGTCTGTTCTCGCGGCGATGGGAGATGCCGGGTTTGACGTCACGCACCTCTACGGGCTGACCGAGGTCTACGGCCCAGCGGTTATCAACGAATGGAAGAACGACTGGGATGTCCTGCCCATTGCCGAACAGGCCGCGCTGAAGGCGCGACAAGGCGTGAATTATCAAGCGCTCGAGGGCATTGAGGTGATGAACCCCGAGACCATGACACCAGTGCCCCGCGATGGCGAAACCGTGGGTGAGATCATGCTGAAGGGCAATGTCGTGATGAAGGGTTATTTGAAAAACCCCGGCGCAACATCGGAAGCATTCTCAGGAGGATGGTTTCATTCCGGCGATCTCGCAGTGATACATGAAGATGGTTACGTTCAGATTAAGGATCGCGCCAAGGACGTCATCATTTCGGGCGGCGAGAACATCAGTTCGATCGAGGTCGAGGACACGCTCTACAAGCACCCCGCGGTCGCGATGGTCGCGGTGGTGGCCAAGGAGGACGAGAAATGGGGCGAGACCCCGTGCGCATTTGTCGAGCTGAAACAAGGCGCTACCGCCACCACGGATGAGTTGATCCAGTTCTGCCGGGACAACCTTGCCCGCTTCAAATGCCCCCGCCATATCGTGTTCACGGAGCTGCCGAAGACCTCGACCGGCAAGGTCCAGAAGTTTCAACTTCGTAAAATGACCGAGGATGTCAGCTAACCGGAGCTGGGAAACAGGCGTATGGCAAGCGTATGGCATGCGTATGTACAGAAAGTCGACTGGGGCCAGGCGAGCATCCAGGCGATCTGATCCTTCAGAACCATCCGCTTCTTGCGCATGCCCGTCTCGTTGAGCGGATCCGTCGGCTCGACATTGGTCTCGGCCCGGTGGATGGCCCGGTTGATGTCGTGGTTTGCGTCGAGGAGCTTGCGGAAATGCGCGTCGCCCTCCTTGAGCGCATGGACCTTCTCGGCCTTGTCGGGGAACTCCTCGGCCAGCTCGTAAGGGACATGGGACATGAACGCCTGCTCTCGTTGACGCCACCACGCTAGCCGCCCCTCCGCCCGCGTCTTTGACGTGAGTCAATCTGTAGGACGGGGCCAACCCCGCCTCACGCGCTGTAAACTTGAGCCGGGCTGAAGCCCAGTCTAGGCTTGCTAACATACGCGCTTCGGATGTTGTTGTGAGTAGGGACAAGCACATGGGCAAGCTACGTGAGCCAAAAGCCTGTTGGGCGATCGCGCTGGTGGTGTGCGTTATCGTAGCATGGCTGATAAACTGGTACGTTGGCGCAACGACCGGCCAACTAGCGCGCGGGATAAATGGGGACATGTTTGGCGCGGTAAATGCACTTTTCACCGGATTGGCATTTGCCGGTGTGATTTTTGCCATTCGGCTCCAAAGGTACGAGGTTCGTCTGCTTCAGGATGAGCTAGCAAGAACAAAAGACATTATGGAGAAACAATCTGACGGACTTGATGAACAGAACAGATCCAGTCGAATAAAAAGCTTTGAAGATACTTTTTTCGCCCTGCTCTCAACTCACAATGATATATTAAATTCTATCGACCTTCAGGGAAAACACCAGACTGTTGGCATAGACGTTTTTGCGGTACTTAATGGCAGACTAAAGAGCCCACATGAATGGAAATACGAGAATTTCTATAATAAGGGTGGAAACGAAATCGGTCAATAATATCGTTTCCTATACAGTATTTTCAAATTCATAGAAAGCCGCGCAGACAATCCAGATGAGATGGAGTTCTATGCCAACATCGTGCGCGCCCAGATATCTGATAAAGAGGTCGCCCTACTATATTTTAATGGCCGCAGTGAACACGGTAAAAAATTCAAACCGTATATAGAGCGTTTCCATCTTCTCAAGCATGTCAAAGAGTCTGATCTTCGTGGTGCTCCAATAGCGAAAACAGATTATTTACCAGCTGCCTTTGGCAGGCAAGCCTCTTACCCGTCTTGGCTAAAATAACTACCGTGCAAACTTCTTATACTTGATCCGCTTCGGCTCCACTGCATCCGGCCCCAGACGCCTGATCTTGTCGGCCTCGTAGTCCTCGAAGTTGCCCTCGAACCATTCCACGTGGCCCTCGCCCTCAAACGCCAAAATGTGCGTGCAGAGGCGATCCAGGAAGAAGCGGTCGTGCGAGATCACTACGGCGCAGCCCGCGAAGCTCTCGATGGCGTCCTCAAGCGCGCGCAGGGTCTCGACGTCCAGATCGTTCGTCGGCTCATCCAGCAGCAGCACGTTTCCGCCAGACCGGAGCAGTTTCGCCATGTGCACGCGGTTGCGCTCGCCGCCTGACAGCAGTTTGACCTTCTTCTGCTGGTCGCCGCCCTTGAAGTTGAACGCGCCGCAATAGGCGCGGCTGTTGATCTCGGCGTCCCCGAGTTTGATGATGTCGAGGCCGTCCGAGATCTCCTCCCAAGCGCTCTTCTCGCCGTCGAGGCTGTCGCGGGATTGGTCAACGTAGCTGAGCTGCACCGTGTCGCCGAACTCCACCGTGCCCTCGTCCGGCGTTTCCTGCCCCGTAAGCATGCGGAACAGCGTGGATTTGCCTGCACCGTTCGGCCCGATCACGCCCACGATGCCGCCGGGGGGGAGGCTGAAGGTGAGGTCCTCGAACAACAGGCGGTCGCCATAGCCTTTCTTGAGCCCCTCGACCTCAATCACCTTGCCGCCAAGCCTAGGCCCGTTCGGGATGACGATCTGTGCGGTCGAGATGCGTTCGCGTTCCGATTGCCCGGCCAGTTCCTCATAGGCGTTGATGCGCGCCTTCTGCTTGGCCTGCCGTGCCTTGGCGCCCTGACGGATCCAGTCCAGTTCGCGGCTGAGTGTCTTTTGGCGGGATTTGTCCTCGCGCGATTCCTGCGCCAGACGTTTCGCCTTCTGCTCCAGCCAGCTGGAATAATTACCCTCGTAGGGAATCCCCCGGCCGCGGTCCAGTTCCAGGATCCACGAGGTGATGTTGTCAAGGAAGTACCGGTCGTGGGTGACGATCAGGATCGTGCCCTTGTAGTCGATCAGGTGCTTCTGCAGCCAAGCGATCGTCTCTGCGTCGAGATGGTTGGTCGGCTCATCCAAAAGGAGCATATCGGGGGCTTCGAGCAGCAGTTTGCAGAGCGCGACACGGCGGCGTTCCCCGCCCGAGAGCGTGGCGACCTCGGCGGTGTCGGGGGGGCAGCGCAGGGCCTCCATCGCCACATCCACCTGCGCATCCAGGTCCCGGAGGTTTTGTGCGTCGATCTCGTCCTGCAGCCGGGCCATCTCGTCTGCGGTCTCGTCCGAGTAGTTCATGGCCAGCTCGTTGTACTTGTCGAGGATCGCTTTCTTGGCAGCGACCCCGTCCATGACATTGCCGCGCACGTCTTTGGTCTCGTCCAGTTCCGGCTCCTGGGAGAGATACCCGACCTTGGCGCCTTCCGCCGCCCAGGCCTCGCCCGTGAAATCGGTGTCCTGGCCTGCCATAATGCGCATCAGCGTCGACTTGCCGGCACCGTTGACGCCCACCACGCCGATCTTGACCCCCGGCAGGAAGGACAGCCGGACATTCTCGAAGCATTTCTTGCCGCCGGGATAGGTCTTGGAGACACCCTGCATGTGA
The DNA here is from genome assembly GCA_045106875.1 of Paracoccaceae bacterium. Lineage (GTDB taxonomy): Bacteria > Pseudomonadota > Alphaproteobacteria > Rhodobacterales > Rhodobacteraceae > Thermohalobaculum. The sequence goes on from JBGCFK010000339.1 coordinate 7,625, forward strand.
TAGACATATTGGTAGGCAGCCATGAGAGGGA
>JBGCFK010000034.1:0-6848 GCA_045106875.1 Paracoccaceae bacterium
AGAGCGCAAATCTCCATAGCGCCAAGTTCGAACCAAAGCTCACAAACCCATGCGATTTCGTGCCTGAGCGCTTCGCGGACCCCACAAGCGGTCTCGCATTCTCTCAAACCATGCGACCGGCGTCCAAGAAAACTGCATCAAAGCAGGCATTTAACAGTACTCTCAAGAAGTGTTGACCCCCCATCGCCATCATTTCGACAGCGTGCGCCCTACCGCGTCTTTCCAAGTCGCATATTTCTGATCACGCACCGCACCTTCCATTGCTGGCTCGAACCGGTGGTCCAGAGCCCATGTCTCGGCGAAGCCTTCGATCGCGGGATAAATGTCCATCTGCATGCCAGCGAGCCAAGCGGCTCCAAGGGCCGTGGTTTCAGCGATCTGCGGGCGATCCACCGGTGCGCCCAGAATGTCCGCCAGAAATTGCATGGTCCAGTCCGACGCCGTCATTCCACCATCCACACGCAGCACGGTATCGGCAGCCCCTGACCAGTCACCGCGCATTGCCTCGAGCAGGTCGCGGGTCTGATAGCCCACGCTTTCCAGCGCAGCTTTCGCCAGTTCGGCAGGGCCGGTCCCACGGGTCAGGCCGTGGATCGCACCACGGCAATCCGCGTCCCAATAGGGTGCGCCCATACCAACAAAGGCAGGGACCATGATCACGTTCTGCGCCGGATCCGCTTGCGCGGCCAGCGCTCCCGTCTCAGCAGCATCAGAGATCACACCCAGTCCATCACGCAACCATTGCACGGCTGAACCCGCGACAAAGATGGACCCCTCAAGCGCATACGTCGCCCGGCCATTCAGTTGATAGGCGATGGTCGTCAGCAGACGGTTCTGCGAGGTCACCGGATCCTTGCCGGTATTCAGGAGCGCGAAGCAGCCAGTGCCATAAGTCGATTTCAACATACCTGGCTGGAAACAGCCCTGACCCACGGTGGCGGCCTGCTGATCCCCTGCAACGCCCCGGATGGGAATAGGGGTGCCGAAAAGGTCTGGCAGGGTTTCTCCGAAATCATCGGCCGAATCCTCAATCCGCGGCAGCATTCGCCCGGGCACGCGCAACAGTTCGCAAAGCTCAAGATCCCACGCACCCGCATGAATGTTGCAGAGCATGGTGCGTGAGGCATTCGTCGCATCGGTCGCGTGCACAGCACCGCCCGTCAGGCGCCAGATAAGCCAGCTGTCCACAGTGCCTGTCAGCAGATCGCCTGCCTCGGCGCGGGCGCGCGCACCTTCGACGTGGTCGAGGATCCACGCGATCTTGGTCGCAGAAAAATACGGGTCCAGCAGCAAGCCGGTCCGCTGGGTGATTGTCGGCTCGTGCCCATCGGCCTTCAGCGCGGCACAGATGGCTGCTGTCCGCCGGTCTTGCCAAACAATAGCATTGTGAATGGCTTTGCCAGAATGACGATCCCAGACCACCACGGTCTCCCGCTGATTGGTGATGCCAATGGCTGCTGGCATCTCGCCATCGAGAGTCTCACGGCAGGTCGCAACCGTTGTCTCCCACAAATCCTCGGGATCATGCTCGACCCAACCCGAGTTCGGGAATATCTGCGGAAACTCGCGCTGGGACGTACGCAGCGGCGACAGGTTCTGATCGAACAGGATCGCCCGAGTCGAGGTCGTCCCCTGGTCAATGGCAAGCACGTTGCCGGTCATGTGGCCTCCCTTGGGTATTTCTTGCCGTTTATAACACTGAGATTGGCTGAACCGCATCCCCTATGGCGACATGACCGGGGGTCAGCACTTCTGCGGTGATCCCCCCGTGCCCGCGGACAGCGTTGTAGCCGCCTAGACCCAGAGCTTCCTCCATGCGCGAACAGGGCGCGCAGATGCCGGTCCCACGGAGGATGGCGGTGCCAATGCGAAATTCAACTTTGCGAAGCGCCAGCAGGTTGATCGCTGCAACCACAAGATTCCGGCGAAGCAGGTCTGGCATGACTTCTGTTCTGGAGAGAGCAGAGATCACCGGCAAATGCTCGGCCTGAATCAAGGTGACAGCACGCTTTCCAGCGCTCTGGCGCCGATCGGTCTGCAACCCGGTCTTGAGAATTTCGGTCTCTTGCAGCGCCGCCATGGGCTCGCGTCGACCCGGCCTGATGCCAATCCAAGCGACGGTACCTGGCCCTGCAAACCTCGACAGCAACGCCCCCATCGGGGTCAAAGAAGAAGTCAACTGAGCAATATGCCTGCAACCAGCAAGCCCATTCCAAGAAACGCCACGCCAATCGCAGCCATATGAACGAACATCAACGTACCAAGCTCGGCCTTGACGTCAGTCTGGTCAGGATCCGCGCCCTTCAGCGATAGCGCCTTGCGGATGCACCAGAGCACACCCACCAACCCAAGGACGCTCAGCCCCGCACCAATCCAGATCAACAAAATCATGTTGCCGACATAAACCGGTGTTACTGCTCTTACCAGCACGGATTGGCGCACTATATCCTGTGTCGGACGAGGTAGGTTTCTTGCTTTCTGCACAGAAATCGGGACTCGACCGGCCGCCAGTGCTCGCTTATGGTTGGGCTGTACCGAATGGAGATCGTTATGATTGTCGTGGTTTTGGGCGTGCTGACCGGGATTGCTTATCTCGTGTGGACGGCACCCTCGGAAAAACAGGCGCGCCGCATTCCAGTACGTGTGCGTGACGAAAACCCGAAACGTCGTCGCCGCTGAATTTCGACGTTACGCAGGATGGCACGCGCGGTAGCTGCGCGACTTGACGGGTTTGATACCGTTTAAACATGTCTATCTGGAAACGAATCGGCGAGGCCCTCAGCGCACTGCTGGATGGCGAAGCCCTGTCTTCGGTGTTGGAGCGGCTGAACACCACCCCTGAACGCACCGTCGCTTTTACAATCGCGATCATTGCCCTCAGCGCCAAGATGGCCAAAGCCGACGGCCAGGTAACGCGCGACGAAGTTTCTGCTTTTCGCCGGATTTTCACCATTGCACCCGGCGAAGAGGTGCAGGCAGCGCGGGTGTTCAACCTTGCGCGCACTGATGTCGCCGGGTTCGACGCCTACGCCAGACAGATCGCGCGGATGTTCCAGGACCGGCCCGAGATGCTGGTGGACCTGATGGACGGACTGGTGACCATCGCTGTGGCAGATGGCGAATATCACCCCGGCGAGGACGCTTTTTTGTTGGAAGTCACTCAGATCTTCGGATTGACAGAGCTGGACCTCAGGCGGATCAAGGCGCGGCATCTGCCGGATGTGACGGATCCCTATATGGTGCTGGGGGTCGAACCCGATACAACGTCCGCTGAACTACGCCTGCATTGGCGCCAACTGGTGCGTGACCTCCACCCCGATCGCATGATCGGACGCGGGGTGCCTGTGGAAGCCCAGCGCATAGCGGAGCAGCGGCTTGCAGCCGTGAATGATGCCTATGAGATGATCCTCGCCGAGCGCAAGCGGGCCGAGATGACCGGTGTGGTCTAGTGCAGGCTTGCTATTGATAACGGCCAGGCAACTGGATTTCACGAACGTAGCGGGCGATCAGCTCGATATCATTGAACGAAAGCTGCCGCACCGCAGGCATGTCACCAAACGCCCAGCGCTGCGCTTTTACGCCCCGCGTGACCGCCTGATGGAACGCCTCACGCGACAAGTTTTCGGGTTTGTACACCTCGTGATGCAGGCTGGGGCCAGCTATGGTGCCGCGACCGTCTTCACCGTGGCAATCCGCACAATGGCGAGCAAAGAGGTGCCGTCCAGCAAATGCAAGCTGAGACAGCTTGCGAAGCGCCAACTGCTCTCTGTGCCCAGGGTTTGGTTCAGAATAGAGCACCGGCGGCGAGACCAGGGCAGGCGCCGAGACCACGGCAGACAACAGAAACGTGTTGCGCACGACACTCATGGTTTCCTCCCTCAGGTACCTCCCTTAACCACGAGGGTATGGCGAAACTGGTAAAGTTAGCGTTGAGATCAAACTGGCCTTCACGGCGCTTCTATTCCGAGCTCAATGTTATCTTTTGGGCTCTATATCGATCTCGTCAGCGAGCTCTTTGGGCATCAAGCCACCGAGGGGTGAATGTGGCCGCTTCTGGCTTTGGCAGATCCTACAGTCTTCGACAAAGCCTCGGCGATCGCCCATGAACATGAACCGGGGTGCGTTCATGACTCCTGAAGCAAGCAGCTGTTCACGGCAACAAGCCACCAGCGAGCGCCCCAGTGGAATGATCTCCCCGACGGACGACGTAAGTATTGTCGGTTGGTTTTCCGGTCTGGAAAGACATTGAATCTGCACAGTTCCATGGTTTGTGGACGCCTTCCTCCCTGATTTTTATTGCATGAGGTGCACATGCAAGTTCAGCAGCAATTTCAAGCGGATTGCAGTCGCGCAGATCGCCCCACCGGATTTCCCTGCCAGAGAGGTTTCGGAGAGACTCTGCACCAGTCAGCGCTCACTCGCGGCATGGAAGCGAGTACGGGCAATGTCTTCGACGATGCAGCGAAGAAATGGAAAGCGCCCGAAATCGGCGTCACCACCCTACATGCCAAGATCGGGCAACTCAGCCTCGAGAATGATTTTTTGTCCGGTGCGCTCGACAAGGTCGGTCTGTTGCCGGGCGCAAAGAAATGACGGATCGGGATCACAAACTGAGCCTCATGCGTCAGGCGGTCCCGCTGGGGATCAGCCGGGGTAGCGTCTCCTACACGCCCCCCGGTCAGCGAGGCCGATCTGCGGTTGATGCGCCGGATCGACGAGTTGCACATGCAGTTTCCGTTCGCAGGCAGTCGCATGTTGCGAGACCTGTTGCGTCAGGAAGGTTACCGTGTTGGCCGTCAACATGTCGCAACCCTGATGAAAAAGATGGGCATCGAGGCGCTGTATCGCCGCCTAAACATGTCGAAAGCGACACCGGGTGGCGAGGTGGCGTCGTATCTGGTTCGCGGCCAAGGCTATCATCAAGTCGAACCAGACCTGGGCCATGCACATCACGTATATTCCGATGGCTCGTGAGTTCATATATCTGAACGCCTTCGTCGGATGGGCCACACGTAAGGTGCTGGCCTGGTGGCTGTCGATCACGTTTGAGACTGAGCCGCGCCTGGGAGCGCTGCGCGAGGTTATGGCGAAATACGGTAAGCCTGAGATCATGAACGCCCCCTCCCGGAACCTGCTGCGCAGGCGCTGCCGGGCAACGGGACGGAAACGGAGCCTGGCGCGACCATGTCTTCGTCGAATGTCCTCGTCGAACGGCCCTGGGGGACGATCAAGTACGAGGAGTTCTACTAGCGGGCCTACGCCTCGATCTCAGAGGCCCGCCTCCGGATCGAAAGCGATCTGGGGTTCTCCAACACCCGCAGACCACATTCATCGCTAGGCGGATGTACGCCCGATCAGTGATATCTCAATCAGCCAAAGCCAACACTGACAGCGGCTTAACCTGAGTGGAGATCCAGTTAAACAGCAGCTTGAAATTGTTCAAAGAACCTGAGCCACCTCTTTTGTTTGGTCCTTTCTTGTTGTTTCAAGATGGTCTGGCCCTGTCCAAAGCAGACATGAGCGGGCGGGAGGTTCTGCAGATTGTCGTGGTAGCACCGGTGGGTGTAGTGATCGACGAAGGCGTCGATCTTCAGCCTGGGATCGCCTGGCAGAAAGCAGTTTTCCAGCAGGATACGGTTCGTCATTGTTTGATGCCACCGTTCCACTGCCCGTCAGGGTATTGGTGCAGGGCTTCGAGGCGATGATGTAGCGACTGTAGTCTTCGAGGATGGTGCCGAGATAGAACCAGCCCCTGCCAATGACTTTCAGGCAGGTAAAGTTGCTCTGCTGTTGGCCGGCAGACGTTTGCGAAGCATAACTGCGAGAGGCCAAAGCTGATTTGGCCGGGCCGTCTTGTCACGGAACGCCTCGGCTGCCGACAGAACCACGTAAGCAGGGCTGCTGATCAGATCGCAGGATTTGCGGATGCAAGGTATCTCATGCGTCGTCGCACCCATATCTACCCGGCAGTCGATATGCAGTATCGATGAGAGGGCACCAGCATGCTTTTTTCGAGAAGGCGCAACTCAAGGGCCTGCTCGGCGACAACCTCCTTCAGAACGCGGGCTTCGCGGCGAAGCCCTTTGACCTCGCTGGACATCGCCTCACGCGCCATGTCGCCCACCAGGCGCTTCTTCCCCGCTTTGAGAAAATACTTTGATCAGCTGCAATACAAGCTCTGAGCGATGCCTTCGTGGGGGCACAACTCGGCAATGCTGTCCTCGCCCTTCAGGCCGTCCAGCACGATCCTGATCTTCTCTTCCGCCGAATACTGTTTGTGTACGGCACGACGGATGTCTTTGACAATCTTCTCACCGTGGCTCCCCTTGGTTGCGGGTCTCTGTCTCATCTCCACGCCTAGGTGGTTACGATGTGCCAGAAACCCTCTCTTGGCCAATCGATCCAAACTGTCCGATTAGTGCTGACGTCAGACAACACCTACCGCATCACGCTCAAGTTTCTGGCACGGCGCTATCTCGAGCTGCATGATGTGATCGCCGATCTGGACGACATGACAAGCAATTGTCAAAGAGTCGCCTAAGCAGACCGCTATTAGGCTGAACAGCCCAGTACAATTGTGGCTTGCAGCAGGTGAAAATCCCGAGCGGTTGAGAGCCAGATTTGAAATACGTCAAGCTATAACAGTGGTTTGTGATTCGCCGTCTCTTTCACAAGGATATGGGAGCACATGCCGTGGAGCAACATCGCTCGCGGTCAGTGCAACCGGGATCACCTGCGGTATCCAAGCGATTTGACGGACCCGGAATGGACGTTGACAGCGCCACTTCTGCCCGCCGCGCAGCTGCCAGGCAGGCCCCGAACCCCGCAGCTGCGCGATGTTGTCGGCG
>JBGCFK010000340.1:0-8128 GCA_045106875.1 Paracoccaceae bacterium
TCTCGACCGGCGAATTCGATGATGTTACCGCCGTCCATGGTGGTGCGTCCTCTTCGGTTGGCGGGTTGTGTCGCAACGACAAGCCAACCAGATGCACCGCCAGCTTTCAAATCACCCAAACACCAGATTCACTCATAGCTCGCAAAGATGTCAGATTGCGCTTCGCATAGACCGTTGCACTTCGCGTTAGAACTCAGGCCTCTATCTCGCTGACGAAATAGCTTAGTGCGATAGCGTGGGGAAGCAGCCCCGCTTGAGTTGCCCGACCTCAGAGATATTGCACGATTGGCATTTGGTCCATCGGGAAGGCGGTCTCGACGGCAGCAGGACGCTGGTGCAGTGCCTTGTGAGCTCTGTTGGTCCTGTGATGACGTCTCATGTCTGTCCGCGGTTTGCCGGATGTTTTGATCTGTCGGATCGCAGCGACCTCTGGTGTCTGTTGACCCATCAAGACTTCAAGTGCCCCAATTTTGACGTAGTATCTGCAGGTTTTGGTCGCTTGTTCCTCATATGCGGCCCGGCGTTTTCCTAAGCGCTGGGGCGCCGACTTCAAAGGCGGTGGACAAGAGGCGCATAAGTCACAACCAGAAATGCATGCTTGCGCCCCTTCTGGGAAAAAATCGCGTTTGTGTTTGGCTTGGGGCTCCAGTGCCATGGTGTGTTGGGATAAATTCTATCATGTTGAAAGTCCCGGCCCATGAATTTCGCGATGAGGCTTTTAGTGAGGAAATCGTTTCAATGACCCTGAACATTGCCATGATTGCGACTGGTGGGATCGCCGATAGGGAGCTTGCTCCAGCGCTGGCGCAGGCGCCGAATGCACAGCTCTGGAGTGTCTACAGTCGCGACAAGGGCCGAGCCAGCGCTTTCGCAGCGAAGCACGGAGCAGCAGCTCGAGAACCTGGATACGATGATCTGGACAGTTTGTTGGCTGATCCGGATCTGCACGCCGTCCTGATCGCTTCGCCAGACAAGTTGCACTCAGATCAAGCCGTCCAGGCGGCGAAAGCTGGCAAGCACATCCTTACAGAGAAGCCGATGGCTACCGATCGCGAAGGCACCGCCGCCATGATCGATGCCACCGATCAGGCCGGTGTGAAGTTGGCCGTTGCCTATCATATGCGTTGGCATACGGGGCATCGTAAGCTGTTCGAGGCCACACAGAGGGGTGCCTTAGGCACGCTCCGCCATATGCGCGTACAGTGGCCGACACCGGCGCGCAATGCCGACAGCTGGCGCGCAAAGTCGGATGTCGGCAGGTGGTGGGCGTTGGCTGCAGTGGGCACACATTGCCTCGATCAGATCCGCTGGTTCATGACCCCGCAATGCGGAGAAGTCACACGCGCCGAAAGCATCATCAACCGTGCCGTCTATAACGGTCCACACGACGAAACCGCGTTGCTGAGCTACCAGTTCGAGAATGGATCAACCGCCGAGCTATGCGTCTCGGTTCTCTACAAAGGGCCCCGAATTGTGGAGATCTACGGATCTGACGGCTATGCGATCTGCACAGAGACCCTGGGCCCGCACGGTGAAGGTCGGATCGAGACCCAAGACGGGACCTTCGAGTATGCCTCTGCGAACCCCTACACCGGAGAAATCGAGGACTTTGCAGCCGCCATCCGGGACGATCGCCCTGCAGAAGTTGACGGCCACGAGGGCGCTGCCAATGTCGACTTGCTGCTCAAGGCCGTTGATGCCTGATGATCACCCCGGCACGCGTCATCGACGAATCCCGTGTCACCTGCCCCCAATTCAGACGGAGTTCAAACATGCGCGCCATGGTCTCAGCCCCCCAACCCGAAGCAGTCGAAGCGGGTCTCGATGTCCTCAGTGATGGTGGAAATGTCATCGACGCTGCTATCACCGCAGCGTTGGTTCAGACAGCCGTTGATCCGCAGATGTGCGGTATTGCAGGCTTTGGCTCGGCCCAGATCCACCTTGCTGACGGCACACACACCTGCATAGATTTTCATGGCCGGGCACCATTGGCCACACGGCCCGATATGTGGGCCGACCTGATCTTTCGCGAATGCGATGATGGGTTCGGCTTCATTCTGAAGGGCGAGGTCAACGAAATTGGCTATCAATGCATGACGACCCCAATGACCTTGCGGGCCTTTGGTGACATTATTGGCAGGTGGGGGACCCGTTCCATCGCAGATGCACTCGCCCCGGCTATCAACTGGTGTGAGACAGGGTTCGAAGTCAGGCCGCATGTCTGGAATTTCTGGAACAAGCCGTCACTCTCAGGGCGCATCCCTGGCATTCGACGCATGACGGACGACCCCTCTGTCGCCAGAATCTACGCGCCAGATGGCAAGCTGCAAGGCATTGGCCAGATCCATAGAAACCCGGATATGGCAAAGACCTATCGGCGCATCGCCGAGCACGGCGTCGAGGATTTCTACGCCGGTCAGACCGGACAAACGATTGTCAACGATATGGCAGCGAGTGGTGGTCTGATTACAATGGACGATCTGGCCGCCTGCAAGCCGGTCGAGACAGATCCTCTATGGACTACCTATCGTGGGTACAGTGTCTCCACCAATCAGCCGCCTGGCGGCGGCCTGGTGATTGCGGTGATGTTGAGGATACTCGAACGCTTTGACCTGGCTGGCATGGGGCACAACAGTCCCGCGTATATCGCCACCGTGTCCGAGGCCATGAAGATCGCAACAGTAGAGAAAGACACCCGCATGGGGGATCCTGCCTTCTGCGAAATCCCGATAGAAGAGATGCTGTCGGATTCCTATGCGGACGCCATGGCCGACCGGATCAAACGCGGTGAGAAGACCGAGGTGTTTAGGCTCAACAGCGGTGCCGACCCCCAGGAGACGACACATATCTGTGTGGCCGATACGTCCGGAAACTGTGTGACCATGACCCATTCGCTGGGCTCGTCGGGTGGTGTGATTACCGAGGGTCTGGGGTTCATGTACAACAACTGCATGATGGTGTTTGATCCAAGGCCGGGCCGGGCGGGATCGTTGGAGCCGGGGAAGGCACGCTTTTCGGCCCTGTCGCCAACAATGCTGTTCAAAGGCGACGAGCCATATCTGCTGCTGGGCGCGCCGGGAGGCACCACCATCACGATGGGTAACCTGCAGGCCATCCTGAATGTCGTTGATTTTGGAATGGATGCGCAACAGGCAGTGCACGCTCCACGGTTCACTACGACCTCGAACACTATCGAGCTTACGAACCGCATTCTGCGCAAGACCGAAACCGCGTTGCAGGCCATGGGCTATCCGACCAAACGTCATGGCTACAGCTTTATGACGCCGACTGTTCAGACAATCCGTATCACTGATGGCGTGCTGGACGGCGGCGCTGATCCATCGGGTGATGGCATGGCGATGGGCATCTGACGACGAAGACTATTGTTGGGAGAACAACATGCCGGGAAACAGGATTACTGGGCGTTCAGCATTTCTGTCACTGTTGCAGGATGAGGGTGTAACGCACCTCTTTGGCAATCCCGGGACGACCGAATTGCCGATCATGCATGCTCTGAGTGACTATCCGGATCTGACCTATGTCATGGGTATGCAGGAATCGATTGTTGTCGCGATGGCAGACGGGTTCTCGCGAGCGTCAGGGCGGCTGGTAGCATGCAATGTCCATGTCGCGCCGGGGCTTGGTAATGCGATGGGTGCGCTCTACAACTGCAAGTTCACCGGAACACCGCTGATCATCACTGCAGGACAGCAGGAGCAGGGGCATGGGCTGACCGAGCCGCTGCTCTATGACCCACTTGTTCCGATGGCCGAGCCACTGGTGAAATGGGCGGTGGAAGTCACCCGCCTGGAAGATCTTCCCCGGATCATGCGGCGCGCGGCCAAGATCGCGATGACGCCTCCAACCGGACCTGTCTTTATATCGCTCCCTGGTGACATTCTGAACGACGAGGCCGGAATCGACCTTGGTGCCTCGACCCGGATCGACACCAGGGTTCGCCCATCAGACGAGGTTCTGGAAGCGCTTGCTGACCGTCTGATCCAGGCCGATAACCCGGTTATGCTTTGCGGGAACGAGATCGTCACCAGCGATGCATTGGCTGAAGCTGCGGATCTTGCCACGGTTCTGGGGGCCACTGTTTATCAGCAGACGGTTCCGTTCGGCTCGCATTTTCTATCCGAACATCCATGTTTCAAGGGTGCTTTGACACGAGACCAGAAGCAGGTCCGGGCTGCACTGGCGCCGCATGATCTGATGCTTGCCGTTGGTGCAGATGTGCTGCGCATGTCGGTCTGGGACGAGGTGGACCCTATGCCGGACGGCTTGCCGGTTCTTCAAATCGGCCTTGATGATTGGGAAATGGGCAAGAACTACCCGGCCGAGATGGCGATTGCTGGCGATATCCGTGAGACATTGAAAACTTTGGTGCCGTGCCTGCAAAAGCGAGGCGGGAATGCCCTTTCCGGAAAGGCCGAAGCCCGCATAACTGAACTGAAGGAACGCAACTGGACAGCGAACCGTGCCAGGCTGGTCGAAGCTACGCTGCCGCGAAATGCTGATCAGCCCATAAACCCGGACTGGCTGATGCTTCAGATTGCCGAAGCTCTGCCAGAAAACGCGATTGTTGTGGAAGAGGGTATCTCATCGGCCCGTTTGCTCAACGCGTTTCGGCCCTATCGTGATCGCCATGATCACCATGGTCTTGCAAGCGGTGGCATCGGTTGGGGGATCGCCGCGGCGGTCGGCGTGCAACTCGCGCACCCGGAGCGGCCTGTCTGCGCCGTGATCGGCGATGGCAGTTCGATGTATAGCATTCAGGCGCTTTGGAGTGCTGCAAACCAGAAACTCCCGCTCACCTATGTGATCGTCAACAATGGCGGCTATCGGATCATCAAGCAGCGCTTGCAGGCTTTTCACGGCAGTGAGCACTTCATCGGAATGGATTTCAAGGACCCGGCCGTCGACTTCACAGGATTGGCTCGAGCGATGGGCATGGCGTCGGAGCGTATCGAAGATCCTGCAAAGTTGCGCGACGCCCTGTATGCGGCGCTGGAGAACCGAGAGGGACCCAACCTGATCGAGGTGATCTGCGATGGCAGCATCTGAGCTGCCTTGGGGCGGGCTCCGCCAATCCCTTGACTTGGAAAAGGGCCCTGCCTGCGAACGCCCATTGCGGGATAGAGATGTTCCTAGATTTCAGACCAGTTTTGCAACCTTGTTAAGATGGATCATGGGTTCATTTTGATTGCTGAGCTCAATGGTTCTTTTTTGCTGTCATAGGCCTCATCGGGGGGCAATGATCCGTTCGTCGAACGGGGGCGCTCTGAATCGTATGAGGTCAACGATTTACCGACGCGCGCGCACACGTCTGAGCCGGTCTCAGAAGCATTTAGATAGGCGCAGTCGTATTTCAGTGACTGCCACAGCCGCTCAATCATCCGATTGTCGCGCCGAGCGCCTTTGCCGATCTACTACTGGCAGCGCATTTGCAACGCCAATGTCACGAGAGGGGCGCCCCGGGCAATTGGTGCGAGGTGTCCGCTAAAAAAACTGTTCCACAACAAGCTGGCTTGGAATGCAGTTCGTCGGCTTCAGCGGGTTTTACCCGTTCAGTTCCTGACCCTTTACGCATAATAGCCGTCGTGTGTCTTAATTGCGGCCCGCTTCCACGTCCCGATCTGTGTCGGATGTACTCCATGATTCCTGGAAAACTCTGCCCGCGTCATCACCTCGCGGATCGCTTCAAGAGCAACCTTTGCCTTAAACTCCCGCGAATGGTTCTGTCTTTTCTTCATTTTGGATCGTCACTTTCTTTGCGCGACCCACCTTCACGTCTGACCCGAATTCCCGCGCCCCCCTCTCTGTCCCTCCCGGCACCCGAAGCCATCGTGCAGATGGATCAGGTGCCGGTCATGTCCTAACTTTCAACCTGGAACTCTCAGACGAGGCAGCTCAACTCCACACTCGACTTTGCACACAGCCTCGGCCGAAATCTGCTGTTGGGAGAACATTAATCCAAAAAGTCACCCAAACTGCCGGTGCGCAAGCAAGGATTTCGATAAATTTAGTTCAGGTCTCGCCAGTTGCTTGACCACGAAACGCAGTTCTCCCGTCATGGTCGGCTGCGCCCTTGCAATTGGGCTTTGCAGGACAGTCTTGGGGTGGATAACGTAGCCTGAGATTGACCAGTCTGGTCTAGTTGAACCGATAATGACACCATCCAACCTGGTGCGGAGGAAACAGAATGAACAGAATCTTGAGTGGGATTGCAGTCGGGGCGCTGGCCGCGGCGATGACCTTCACGTCGGCCCTTGCCGAGACCCGCGTCACCTACAAGTCGGCAAAGTCGACATCGTCATACTACCAGATGGCCGTGCAGATCGCTGAAGCCATGAAGGCCGGGACCGATGGCGGGATTATCGTCACGGTCGAGGAAAGCCAAGGCTCGGTCCAGAACGTCATGGAGGCCCGCGCGCGCGGCGGTGATTACGTATTCACCACCCCGCCCGTACTCGTCCGGCTCGCGCAGGGCGGCAAGGCGATGTTCGAAGGCAAGGGCAGCCCGAAATTTGACGAGATCCGCGCGCTATTTCCCATCCCGTCGCTCACCATGCACTTTGTGGTCCGCGCTGACAGCGGTGTGACGGATTTTGCCGGGCTCGAGGGCAAGAAGATCCTGATCGGCAAAGGTTCGTTCGGGGCGAAGGAAGGCGCGAAGTATCTTGGCCTCTTCGGGCTGGACGGCAAAGTCGAGTTGGCGGATGTGGAGCTTTCGAACGCAGTGCCAGCACTGAAGAACGGGCAGATCGATGGGTTCGTCACCGCCGGATCGTTCCCTGCACCCAATGTGATCGAGGCCGCGGCATCTACCGGGGTCATGGTGCTCTCGCTGAACGACGGGCAGATCGCCCAGACAAAGCGCACCAAGCTCGTGATTCCGGCGGGCACCTATGCGGGGCAGGACGCACCGATCACCACGACCTCGCTGCCCGTTGTCGCGTTCACAACCACGGCGATGGACGAAGACACAGCCTATCAGCTGACCAAGACCTATTGGGAGCAGAAGGCTGCCATGGGTAAGGGCGCAGCCTGGTGGAACGGGGTCAATGAAGGCCTGATGGAGAACATCACTGGCAAGCTTCATCCCGGCGCCGTGCGATACTACAATGAGGCGGGGATCACCCTTAACGATGCACAGATGTGAGGTCAGGGGGCACGCGAAACTGACCCATTTACGAACTGAACGATGGCTCGATACCTTTGGGTGGGGCTGGGCCTCGCTACCGTTGCCTTTCACCTCGGTCTGATCTTCTCAGGGCTTGTACCAAACCTCATCGCGCGTCCGCTGCATTTCGCATTGGCGCTGCCCTGGGTGTTGGTCTTTGCGGCACAGACGCGATGGGCTTTGGTGTCGGGCTGGTTGCTTGCACTGGCGGGCGTGGCGGCCTGCCTCTGGATTGCATGGCATCAGAACGCACTGGGTGACCAATACGGCTTTCTCGAAGGTGGCTTCCAGACTTTGCTGGCCATTAGTCTGATAGTGGTTGTGCTTGAGGCTGCGCGCCGGGCCATCGGTTGGCCGTTACCTTTGATCGCGGTTCTGGCACTGTCCTATGGTCTGCTGGGTCAGTATATCCCCGGAGAATTTGGGCATTCCGGCACGCCGTTGGCCTCGTTCCTCGGCACCCTGACCATTGCTGAAGGTGGCCTTTGGGGCAGTCTCACCGGCGTTTCAGTGGGTGTAGTGGCGATTTTCGTGATCTTTGGTGCTGTCCTGAACGCGGGCGAGGCGGGGCAGGGCTTCATGAACATTGCTCTGGCTGCGGCTGGCCGACTGAAAGGGGGCGCAGCCAAGGTCTCGGTGTTATCTTCGGCTTTGTTCGGATCAATTTCGGGCTCTGCCTCGGCCAATGTGGCGTCGACCGGAGCGATCACTCTTCCGGCAATGACACGGCTGGGATATCCCAAACGCATGGCAGGTGCGGTCGAGGCCGTGGCTTCGTCCGGCGGGCAGATCATGCCCCCTCTGATGGGGGCGGGAGCCTTCGTCATGGTCGAACTGACCGGTGTGCCTTACGTCGAAGTCATGTCGGCAGCCCTGTTGCCGGCGATCCTGTATTTCCTTGCCGTCTGGGTTGGCATCAACGCCTTTGCCGATCGACATAAT
>JBGCFK010000341.1:0-12835 GCA_045106875.1 Paracoccaceae bacterium
CACGAAAAGGATCGCCGCAACAAAGAACTTGAAACCGAGATGGACTGCGCTCGCAGGCATCGCTAGCGACAGGACGGATGATAGGAATGTCAGCAGGAATATGACCGTGAACATCACCAGATAGGTGTTCCGCGGCACATAGATCGATACGTATTTCCGACGGTTCAGGTAGACAATCGCAAAGACCAGAAGCAGGTATGAACCCGCGACCATCGCATCTGCAATGCCATGGGGAACCAGCTCCCGCACATCAAACGGGAGACCATAGAAGCCAAAAAGGCCGTTATCCTCGCTGCGCGGGATATTCATGTCTCAACCACTCAAGGCGGAGGGCTTATCTCGTGCCCCCTAGCCCTGCCCAAATGCAAACAACGCGGAACGACACCACGCCGCGTCAATACTCATCGTTACACACGACCTCGATTAAAGTCGATCACCCGTTGGGCGGTGCATGTGAGCAAACTGTGGCCAGAATCAGGATGAGGGCGAAACACTCATGGCGCTTACGCCTTTTTGGCGTCCTTCAGCGTCTTGATTTCGGAAGTTGCCAGCTTGTCGGCTCGCTCGTTCTCGGGATGGCCTGCGTGGCCCTTTACCCAATCCCAGTTCACGCTGTGCCTTGCAGTCAACTCGTCCAGAGCCTTCCAAAGCTCTTCGTTCTTCACGGGCTTCTTCGATGCGGTTTTCCACCCATTGCGCTTCCAGCCATGGATCCATTTGGTGATCCCATCGCGCACGTAAGTTGAGTCCGTGACAATGGTGATTGCTGAGGACCGATCCAGCGCCTCCAGTGCCCGGATCGCAGCGGTGAGTTCCATACGGTTGTTGGTGGTTTCTTCGGCGCCGCCCGAAAGCTCCCTGTCCTTCACGACATCGTCGCCATCACGCGCTTGCAGAACAACTCCCCAGCCGCCTGGACCCGGATTTCCAGAGCACCCACCATCAGTGAATGCAAAGAGCTCAGTCACGGTGCGCAAAGATGTGGATGCACGATGCCTCGACCCCATCCATCCCCATCGCCTTGTCGCGATCGTGGTGCGCTATGTGAAAGCTGGCGGCATCCAGAAGGCGTTCCATCTCCGGCAGGGTAAAATAGGTGTAGCGGCGGTTCAGAGCGTCGCGCTTCTGGCCCTCGCCTTCTTTCAGGCCAATGTAGAGCGCGCCGCCCGGGACGAGCGCATCGTGCAAGCGCCCCAGATGTTCCGACATCGCCTGACGAGTGTCGTGGAGAAGTGAGAACGACGCCCAGATACCCTCGAACTCCGCATGCGCCGAAAGCGCGTCGAAACCGCAAACCTCAATCTCCAGCCCGTAGCGCTTGCGCCCTTCTTCGGCCAGTCCTGCAGATCCGTCCATCGCGCGCGCTTCAAAACCCAGATCACGAAACCGCGCTGCTGCCCAGCCAGGCCCAGATCCAAAATCGAGAACCCTGCCCCCCTTGGGAAGCATCTGAACAAACCGCGACATGGAGGGGCTGTCCGCCTCCCCTGCCGTCATGTCCGCATAGGCCTCGGACTGTTTTGAGTAGTAGTCGAGCGTATCCTGGTCCGCGCCAGACATCAGGCAACGGCCTTGCGCAGAACGCGCGGCATCTTGAAAGAGACGTTCTCTTCCGCCGTTACAACGCGCTCGATCTGGACTTCATAGCGCTCGCGGAACGCGTCAAGGACGCCGTTGACCAGAACTTCGGGCGCACTCGCTCCGGCGGTGACGCCCACGGACGCAACGCCCTCGATCGCCCGCCAATCGATGTCCTGAGCGGTCTGGACCAGCATGGCATAAGGACAACCGGCGGCACTGCCGACTTCGACAAGCCGTTTCGAGTTGGACGAGTTCGGCGCGCCGACGACCAGCAAAGCCTCGATATTTGCCGCCATCTCCTTGACCGCTGCCTGACGATTTGTCGTCGCGTAGCAGATGTCTTCCTTGTGCGGACCCACGATCTTCGGGAACCGCGCCTGAAGCGCCAAGACGACTTCGGCAGTATCATCCACCGACAAAGTTGTCTGGGTGATGAATGCCAACCGCTCGGGGTTGCGCGGCGTGATCGTCGCGACGTCGGCAGGGGCCTCGACGAGGATCACTTCACCATCTGGCAATTGACCCATTGTCCCGACAGTCTCCGGGTGGCCCTCATGCCCGATCATGACGATCTGGAGGCCATTGGCGAAATGACGTTCAGCCTCGATATGGACCTTGGAGACCAGCGGACAGGTCGCGTCGACATAGAGCATCTGGCGTGCTTCGGCCTGTGCCGGCACAGCCTTGGGCACACCATGGGCCGAGAAAACGACGGGACGGTCTGTCGGGCATTCGTCGAGTTCCTCGACAAAGACCGCGCCCTTATCGCGAAGCTCATCGACCACGTGTTTGTTGTGCACGATCTCGTGACGCACATAGACTGGAGCGCCCCAGTGCTCGATCGCACGTTCGACGATCTCTATGGCCCGGACGACACCGGCACAAAAACCCCGCGGGTCGGCAAGATAGATGGTGATCGGCGGTTTCATGTGTTGGCTCCCCCCGAGGATCCGAATTGCAATGCTGCGAGCCGCGCATACAGCCCGTCCTGTTCGACAAGATAGTCGTGTGTGCCCTGCTCCACCAGACGTCCTTTGTCGAGAACTGCAATTTGGTTGGCTCTGCGAATGGTTGCAAGCCGGTGTGCGATCACAATTGTGGTGCGACCTTCCATAAGACGCTCGAGAGCTTCCTGCACACGGGCCTCTGATTCAGCGTCGAGGGCCGAGGTCGCTTCGTCCAGCAGCAGGACCGGCGCATTACGCAGCATGGCCCGGGCAATGGCGACGCGTTGACGTTGTCCTCCTGAAAGGTTCAGACCGCCTTCGCCCACCATTGTCTCGTAACCATGCTCCAGCGCCAGAATGAATTCGTGGGCGTTGGCCTGACGTGCAGCGGCCTCGATATCTTCATCTGTTGCGTCAGAGCGCCCAAGCCGGATGTTCTCGGCCACAGTCGTGTCAAAGAGAAACGTCTCCTGAGTCACCAAGGCCATGTGATCACGAAGCGAGGAAAGGCGGACAGCTGCGATGTCCTGACCGTCAATCGTGACCTTGCCGGCAGTCGGGTCGTAGAACCGCTCGAGAATCGAAAGCACCGTCGACTTGCCTGCGCCCGAAGGCCCTACCAAAGCTGTGACCTTGCCCGCCTGCGCGGTGAAGGAAAGCCCCGCCAGCGCAGGAACTTCGCCGTAAGTGAAGTGAACATCGTCAAAGTACACTTCGCCGCCCGACATATGCAGCGCGGGCGCATCCGCAGCCTGAGCGACACGGCGATCCGTGTCCAGAGTCGCATAGATGAACTCGATCGCCGTCGTATGCTGACGCAATTGCACGATCACCTGCGCCAGACGCCGTGCAGGGTCGCCAAGCGCGATCAGCGCAATCAGGAAGGAGACGAAGGTGCCAACCTCCATCCCACCGTCGATGATCCGCCAACCGGCATAGAACAATACGGCTGCGGCCCCGGCACCGGCCACAACCTCCATCAGAGGCGCCGCCATGCCCGAGGTTATGGCGATACGGTCAGCACGATCCCGCACGCCATCGATCGCTTCGTCTGCACGGTCCTTCATATGTCGCTCGAGATTGAAGGCCTTTACCACCCGCGCACCGGTTATGGTCTCGGACATGATTGTCAGGATCTGACCTGTCAGCGTGATCTCCGCCGCTGCCAGCTTCTTTATCCGCCGGACCAGCGTCGCGATCCCGCCAAACACCACCGGAGCGCCAAGAAGCGCGATAAGCGTCATGGGCACATCGTTCCACAACATGACCGCCACGAAACCGATAACCGCCGTCAGATCCATGCCGACCCGGATGGCCAGTGTGTTCAGTGCCAACCGCGCCGCATTGCAGTTCTGGCCAATCCGCACCGCCATGTCACCCGAGCGGTTGTCTTCATGAAAGGCCATGCCCTGGCCCACGATATGGTCATAGAGTCTGGCTTGAAGCCCCGCAACAATGCGGTTGCCGATCCGCGCCAGCAGCACATTCGAGCCGAACATGGCCGCGCCGCGCACCACGAAGATCACGAGGATCACGCCTGCAAGCCAGCGCAGAGCGCCAGGATCCTGCGCTATGAAAACGTCATTGAAGACGTCCTTCATAAGCAGTGCCACTGCGGCGAACATGGCCGAGGAAATCGCCATCAACAGCAGTGCAGCCGCATAATGCCACCGGAACGGCCACGCGTTCTCGGCCATCAGGCGGTAGAGCAGGCTGGCATACTCCGCGCCGATCACGCGTCTGGCGATGGCGCTGATCATCCCTGTCCGTATCCCTGTAACATGCAACGCCGGTGGGGCTGGCCCCGTTTCGGCAGGACCCCTGATGCGTTAACTGGTTTGGAGATCACAATAAAGGGTCGCTTGCGGATCACCGCTCGCTTCTGCGCTTTCGTCAGCGCTTTCGTCGAACGCGGCGTCCACCGGACAGATCCATGCGATCCATCAGTCTCAGCAATCTTGCGCGAGGCTCAGGCATTTCCTTCACGTCGAACGCTTTGCAGACCCAGTTCTGCAGGAAGTATCCGGTCATGCGCAACGCTTCACGCACATCTCCGATGCTCGGCATCTCCCCGCCGATGAGGAACTGAGGCAGGGGCAGCATCCGGTCTGCATAAGCCGCTCCGGCGGCGCGACATACGGCACGACCGGAACGCGGGGACACGAAAAGCAGATCCTCGGTCTGGCCGGTTGACGCACATGCACTCAGATCCAGCCCAAAGCCCAATGCCTCCAGAAGAGCCAGTTCCCACAACGCATACTGCACCGGCCAATGCGGGCTCTGCGCCGCCATTTCATCAACCAGTTCCAGCGTGCTTTGATAGATGTCCGGGTTGGGATCCCGTTCCGGTAGAAACTGGACGAGGATAGCGCTGATCGTGTTCAGGCCCGCCAACGCATCCCGATCGCCCAGAAGCGTCGCTGCACGCGAACGGATCAGATCAACCTTGTAGGTACCCAGATGCTCGACAAGTCGCGCATTCCACTCCAGCGACAACTGCGCGCCGGGCTGCAGAATGGCTGCCTGCGCCTTGTTGGCGCCGCCGCGCACGAGCCCCGCGTGCCGGCCATGTTCTGCCGTCAGCGCCTCGACAATTACGTTAGACTCACCGTGGCGGCGCACCCAAAGCAGTATGCCTTCGTCCCGCCACTCCATGATCGGCCACCTCTACACCCAACGAATCTTTCCGTCGGGGCCCCTTCTGGTCGCCGGAAGTGTTAAAGGAATGCCTAACAGGTTAACAAGCCATGGAATTTATTGTGCCGACTTTTCCGACCAGTATCGCGATCCGTCATGGCTTCGGGCCGAGCCTCTTTCGTGCACCTGCAAGTTGCGCATACAGGAGCGAGCGGCATTCAGCCAGGACCGCGGCCAGCAACCAGCAAGGGAGCGCTGGACAGCATCCGCTTGCGCCGGGCCGCATCGTCAAGGGTTTTTACGTTGACCACGTCTGCAGCTTTGGGGATCTGTCGGACCCGCTGGAAGGCTTTGAGCAGATTGACCCGGGCCTTGGGCATATGGTCCAGACCCAAGGCAGGTACCGTGAAACGTTCCATCACCAACTGTGTAAGTTCGAGCGCTTGGCGCACCTCGACCAGATTGGCATTGCGCTGACCCAGCAGAATGCCAGGCACGGGTATCACGCGATCCAGGAATGCTCCAGCCTGCTCGCGTGTCACCACTTTGGCCGTTTTAGGCGACAGATAGATCGATTCGCCGTGACGGAAGGCGGGCATGCATTGTGACATTCCGTTGATATGGCCAAGCTCGACCAAGACCTCGAACTCCAGAAGAGCATAGTAAACAGGCCATCGTCCATCCTCGGCAACCAGCGACTGCATCATGGAGTAGACTGCATCGTAGATCTCGGGAATCGGATCTTCCTGATTGAGAAACGAGACCATCAGATCCTTGGCAGCGGTCAGGGCCAGCAGACCGATATCATCTTCCGAATTGGCGATGATCCCGCCCGTAATCTCCAGCAGCTTTGCCTGCATGGGCTCGCCCATGCCGTCGCCCGTGCAGTGGATGTTGAGGAAACTACCCGGCAGCAAGACCGGTGCTTCCTGTCCGTCCAGTGACGCAAGCGCGCGCACCCGACCATAGTTCTCAGTCAGAACTTCCAACACAAGCGTGCGCTTGGCGACCTTGGCAACGGTCAGAAGTATCGCGCGATCGGTCCAGCTCATCTTAACCCCCACCTCATTTTCAGCTCACAGGAAGCGAAGATAGGCGCAGAGTGATAAACTGTAGTGAAAGTAAATGGTAACTTTTGGGGTAAGTATAAAGAGGCGGCGGCACCCGCCCCTGATTGGTCCTACTCGAGGCCGGGCTGATCCAGCATGTGGCGCCCGCGGGGGTCCTCGACTTCGATCACCCAGAGATCACGGTCGAATTTGCGTTGCTTTGCAATAGCTTCGTCCGCATCCACTTCTGGCCGCGCATCGACATGGGTCACCCAGACGCGCTTGCCTTCGGCATCATATGAACGTGTGAAAACAGAGGCTTGGCCACGCATATCCGCCACCTTGACAGCCACGGCGCCTGCTGTGGCGTCTCCGCGATGGACGATATGAAAGAAAATGCCTTCGGCGGACAGCCGGGCGAGATAGGCCTGAACCCAGAACTCCGCTGTGACGCGGGGTGTCATGCCGAACCCTGCAGCCGTCGGTCAGCCATCCGAGAAATCCAGACCCATCTGGTTGTACCGCGCAGGCTCCTCCTGCCAGTTCGGCCGGACCTTGACGTTCAGGAACAGATGAGCAGGCCGCCCCAGCAGGTCGGCGATGTCCTTGCGTGCTTCGGCACCCACGATCTTGATGGTTTCGCCGCGCTTGCCCAGGACGATGCCTTTGTGACCGTCACGTTGGACGTAGATCACCTGTTCGATCCGGGCGGAGCCGTCCTTCTTCTCTTCCCAGGCCTCGGTCTCTACCGTCATCTGGTAGGGCAGTTCCTGATGGAGGCGCAGCGTCAGCTTCTCCCGCGTGATCTCGGCCGCGATCTGGCGCAGCGGCGCGTCGGCAACCTGATCCTCAGGGTAATGCCACGGACCTTGGGGCAGCATGCCCGCAAGCCAGCGCCGCAGATCATCGACACCATCGCCGTTCTCGGCGGAAATCAGGAACGTTTCGGCAAAGGTGCGCCGCGCCGATATGTCTGCAATCAGGGCCAGCAACTTCTCGCGCTTGACCCGGTCAATCTTGTTGACGGCCAGCACCACCTGTCGGCCCGAGGTGCGCGCGTCCAGACTTTCAAGGATCGCCTCAACACCCTCCGTCACTCCGCGATGCGCTTCGACCATCAGCACAGTGACGTCTGCGTCCTCAGCGCCTGCCCAGGCCGAAGCCACCATGGCGCGGTCGAGCCTTCGGCGCGGGCGGAACAAACCGGGTGTATCGACGAAGATGATCTGCGCCGCACCTTCCAGTGCGATGCCCCGGATGCGCGCCCGCGTGGTCTGAACCTTGTGGGTCACGATCGAGACTTTTGCTCCGACCATGCGGTTCAGCAATGTCGACTTGCCCGCATTGGGCTCGCCAATCAGAGCCACGAAGCCGCAGCGGGTCTCCCCGGTTTCAGTCATCCATTTGCTCCCAAAGCGCCGCAGCGGCTTCCTGTTCGGCCAGTTTCTTGGATCGCGCCTCGCCATGCGCCGCCTGCCCGGTCCCGAGCCTTGCCTCGACCCGGAAAACGGGCGCATGATCGGGACCCGAGCGATCCCGCAGGATATATTCCGGCGGCATCATCCCGCGGGCCTGTGCCCATTCCTGAATACGCGTCTTGGCATCCTGCGGTGCGACTGTCGCAGCATTGATCCGCGCAATCCAGCGTGCCTGAACAAAATCCGCCGCGACGGCCAGCCCTCCATCAAGGTAAAGCGCCGCAATCACAGCCTCCAGTGCGTCCGCGAGGATTGCGGATTTGCGCCGCCCACCCGAGATGTTCTCGGACCGGCCAAGGCGCAGATGTTCTCCCAATCCAATCTCGACAGCGATCTCGGCCAGAGTCTCCCGGCGCACAAGAGCGTTGTAGCGCGGCGCCAGTTCTCCCTCGGGCGCATCGGGATAGGCTGTCATCAGCGCCTCGGCGACCACAAGGCCAAGGACCCTGTCACCCATGAACTCCAGACGCTGATTATCGGCCCGCGCGGCAGAGCCCGCCGAGGGATGCGTCAAAGCCTGTTCCAGCAGATGGGCATCGTGAAATCTGTGCCCGAGGACCTTCGTCAGTCCAGAGAGATCCGCGCGCCTCACGACAAAGGGTCCACACGGCCCGGCAAGCTGTTGGCCTCACTCAATGGACTTGAAGAACCGGTCGCCGCGCCAGTTCCACAGTTGCCAGAACGCCCCGGCTGAAGAGAAGGCGATCACGTCCGCACGGCCGATCATGTTCTCGATGGGCACCTGCCCGACCGAGGCGAAGCGGCTATCCTGCGAATTGTCACGGTTGTCCCCAAAGAACAGCAGATGGCCGGGGTCGACCTTGAAAACACCGGTATTGTCCTCGCGCCGATCAGCAAGGTTGAGGACCGAGTGCTTGCGCCCACCGGGAAGCTCCTCGATCCAGTGCTCGAACTCGCAAGACCCACCAAGCGAAACCGGATCATTGAGGCAGCCGCCGACCAGACGAAACTCTCCTTGGGTGTTCTTTGGCTCGACAAAGTTGTCAGTGCGCGTCATCCCGACGCGTTGGCCGTTGATGTGCAGCACCCCGTCGATCATCTGAACCTCGTCGCCGGGCAGCCCGACAACACGCTTGATGTAGTCGATGCAATCCTGCGGGCCAGGATCGTAGCGGGTGATTCCGATGATCGCGCCCAGATTGCTTGCGAAGCGGATCGAGAACCCGATCGGGTCCTCGGAGCAGGCATCCTTCTTGGGGTGCTTGAAGACAACCACATCACCGCGTTCCGGCAGGCTGCCCCAAAGACGACCTTCAAACAGATCAGGCGAGAACGGGAGCGAATGGTTGGAGTAACCGTAGGAAAACTTCGACACGAACAGATAGTCGCCCACCAGCAGTGTCGGTTTCATTGACCCGGACGGGATCGAGAATGGCTGGAACAGGATTGACCGGAACGCCAGCGCAATCACCAGAGCCCAGAACACGGTCTTGACCGTATCCCACGCGCTCTCTTTCTTCTTGGTCGTCGCCCGCGCCATCCGCACTTTCCCGATCTCTTGCCCGCTACCCTGAAGGTTCGGGGTATGTGACGGCGCGGCGGATGCAAGTCAAGGCGGGGAACATGTCACGATATGGCAGGCCCGCGATCAGGGACCCGAGATATAGGGCGTGTCCTGCGGTACGGCCTCGATCACGACGAAGGCCTGCGCGTAGGGGTGATCATCTGTCATCGTGAGATGAATGCGAGCCTGCATGCCCGGCGGCGTGAGCCTGCCCAGTCTTTCGGCAGCACCGCCCGTCAGGTTCATGGTCGGCTGGCCCGTCGACAAGTTCACGACCCCCATCTCGCGCCATGCAACCCCCATGCGCAACCCAGTGCCAAGCGCCTTGGAGCACGCTTCCTTTGCTGCCCAACGCTTCGCAAAGGTTCCTGCCCAGGCATCCTTGTTGGCCTCGCGCCTCGTGGCCTTGGCCTGCTCGGCTTCCGTGAAGCAGCGTTGGATAAACCGATCACCAAAGCGTTCCAGCGTGCCTGCAATGCGGCGAATGTCAGCGAGGTCCGATCCGATGCCAATGATCATTGTGCGGTGTCCAGTTCGACCGTACCTGCGGCCTGCCTGACCCGCACCGAGATCGTCTGCCGGTTCGTTGTGTCCGCACCGCCTGTCGTCGGATCGTAACCATAGA
Source organism: Paracoccaceae bacterium (assembly GCA_045106875.1). Classification (GTDB taxonomy): domain Bacteria; phylum Pseudomonadota; class Alphaproteobacteria; order Rhodobacterales; family Rhodobacteraceae; genus Thermohalobaculum. Next base: position 9,843 of record JBGCFK010000341.1, read on the forward strand.
CCGGAACGGTCAGGCGCAGACCGCCCGTTGCGGGGCGCGAGGCTTCGGCCTCGCCAATCCCGACGCGAGTCCAGCCGTTTGGCACCAGCACGCTGCGCGCAACCAAAGCACAGATCCGCCCGCCATACATGTTGGCAGGCAGTGTCACGATAAAGTGCTGTGGGCAGCAGGGCGGATCGCCAAGATCGATGGCAGCCAACCGGATCGATCCGCGGGAGAATGTGCGGGTGTTCTCCTCCCACGGCTCGATGAGGGCTTCGGTAGGGGCAAGATCTCCGCAGTCGAGAACCACGGCGGCATGGGCCGTGCCGGCAGTCGCAATCATGATGCCCGCAGCCAGACGGCTGACGAGCACGCGTGCGACAGGATTGCGCATTACCCTTCGACCTCCTCGAAGGCTTCGGCGCGGGCCTGATCCATCAGGGCACGCATCTGCCCCATGGCGGCAGGCAGGCCCGTGAAGATCGCTTCGCCGATGAGAAAATGGCCGATATTGAGCTCCATCACCTCGGGAAGCGCCGCAACCGGCTCCACGGTCTCGAAAGTCAACCCGTGACCGGCGTGGACCTCGAGACCGAGAGAATGACCGAAAGCTGCCATCTGGCGAAGCTTTTCCAGTTCGGCATCGCGTTCGGCGAAATTGCCATCGGCGTGCGCATCGCAGTAGGCTCCGGTATGCAGCTCGATCACCGGAGCGCCGATCCGTGCCGCAGCTTCGATCTGACGTTTGTCCGCGGCGATGAAGATCGACACGCGGCAACCCGCATCCGCAAGAGGCGCAATGAAATGAGCGAGGCGGTTTTCCTCGCGCGCCACTTCGAGCCCGCCCTCGGTGGTCCGTTCTTCGCGCTTCTCGGGCACGATACAGACCGCATGTGGCTTGTGGCGCAGCGCGATGGCCTGCATCTCGTCGGTGGCCGCCATCTCGAAATTCAGCGGGACTGTCAGGTGCGCCACGAGACGCTCGATGTCGTCGTCGGTGATATGGCGGCGATCCTCGCGCAGATGTGCCGTGATGCCGTCGGCACCCGCCCGTTCGGCCAGTTTGGCGGCACGGACGGGATCCGGCTCGTGCCCGCCACGGGCATTGCGGATCGTGGCAACGTGATCGATGTTCACGCCCAGGCGCAGACGGCCCAGCGGTGTGTTCATAGGTTCAGACACGGTCACCTCCCATCCCGTCGTGGTCAGCATATGCCGCGATCTTCTTCCGAGCGAGGCGGCGCTGCTTGGCCTGACTGGCCAGTATCTTCTTGCGCCTTCGTTCCTGATAGGCCGCGACGATGGGGCCCAGAACGATGTAGCTGATCACTGCACTTACAAGACCCGGCAACATTCCGCCAATCAGGTAAGGCAGGAACACCTCGTCCAGAAAATTGAGAAATCCGTCAAGCATCGAGGGGCCATAGCCGAACCAGCTTGTCACTGCACTCCAGGCTGACACCATTGCCCCCCAGGCGGCTTCCAGCACCTGCTCTGCCCCGGACGAGCCGCCATCGCGGCCCAGAATCCAGCGCCCAAGCCAAAGCGATATGCCAGAGATGAACGGGAAGGTTAACGGATTGCCTACGATCGTGCCGAACAGCGACGAGAGGATATTGCCGCGCACCAGCCACGCGAACCCGGCTGCGACAAAGAAATGGAACCCGAAGAAAGGTGAGAAGGATGCGAAGGCACCGCAGGCAAAACCAAGCGCGATCCGATGCGGGCTGTCCGGCAGGCGGCGGATGCGCTTGCCGATATAGTCCCAGCCGCGCCAGAATCCCTGCCGCGGCGAGAAGAATTCCCTCAATCGGTTCTTGAAGGACGCCGGATTGCGCCGCTTGAAAATCATTGCCCCGCTCTCTCCTCGGCTACACCACACCTCGCGGCGATGACAATCAATGGCTCGGCAGCACACCCTCTCCCAGCGGAAGCGGGCGCTGAGCCGGTGGGTCCGACTTACTCCGGTCAGGCGGTGTCTCGATCGCACGCTCGATGTGATTCACGAAACTCTGAGCCTTCAGAGCGCTCAGGATACCACTCAGATGTTTAGTGTCTCTGACTTCCAAGTCCACATTCATCTGGAAGAAATCCGGCTTTCTTGTGGTCATGGCGATGTTGTCGATATTCGCCTGCTGCTCGCCGACCAACGTGCAGACGCGGCCAAGCGCACCGGGCTCGTTGGCCAGCGTCAGGCTCAGGCGCGAGACATTCATCGAAGTTTGCGCCGCATCATCGTGCCAGACGAGGTCATGCCAGCGTTCCAGCTCGTCCTCGACTTCCTCCAGCATAGGGCAGAACACCGCATGCACGATCAGCCCCCCGCGCCGGGCAACACCCATGATGCGATCTCCCGGCAGCGGCCAACAACACGTGCAGAACCGAATCGCCTGGCTGCGGCGGATGCCATGCCCACGCACTCGGGCAGCCTCGGACGGGACGGGAGCCGGAGCGGCGCCATCAGGCTGGGCAGGATATATCGAGCCGACCACCTGCGCCGCCGTAAGTCGCCCCAGCGCAACGGAGGCCAACAACTCGTCGACCGAGGGTTGATTGAGACGCTCTGCCGCCACCTGAAAGGTTTTGTCGCCTGCCTCGCGTCCATCACGGGCCAGCGCCTGTGTCAGCAGGTCACGCCCCAGTGCCACCTGCTCATTGCGAAGCCGACCGCGCATGGCGCGCCGGATTGCAGCCTTGGCACGGCCGGTCTGGGCGATATCCTCCCAATGCGGCGAGGGCGACTGGCCCTGAGCGGTCACGATCTCGACCTGCTGGCCATTCCTGAGCCGCGTCCACAAGGGCACACGCCTCCCGTCCACCAGAGCGCCCGCGCAGTGATTCCCGACCTTGGTGTGAATCGTGTATGCGAAGTCGATGGGCGTCGCCCCGCGCGGCAAGCCAACGACCTCACCATTGGGTGTGAAGCAGAACACCTGATCCGAGAACATCTCGAGCTTCGCATGTTCGAGAAACTCCAGCGGCTCATCGCCTTTCTCGATCCGTCCAACCAG
>JBGCFK010000342.1:0-3028 GCA_045106875.1 Paracoccaceae bacterium
CACCACTGAGGCCTGCATCAGTTCATCTAGTGCCTCGAAGATGTTCTCTTTATCCGCATCGACCATCAACACGGGAGGGCGATCGGCATTGAGTTTGAACGGCACCCAGATCGTGTGGCTCTGGTGCTCGTGATACTCGACCTCAGCCTCAGCCAGCGCGGTTTTCTCGACCACGGACCACATGACGGGCTTCGAGCCTTGATACAAGGACCCGTTCATCACGAACTTCATGAACTCGTCGGCGATCACCGCCTCGGCGTCGAAGGCCATGGTCAGGTACGGGTCGTCCCACTCGCCGGTCACGCCGAGGCGCTTGAACTCCTCGCGTTGGACGTCGATCCAACCTTCGGCGAACTTGCGGCACTCGGCGCGCAATTCGTTGATGGGCACAGCATCCTTGTCGCGGCCCTTCGCGCGGTACTGTTCCTCGATCTTCCACTCGATCGGCAGGCCATGGCAATCCCAGCCGGGGATATAGCGGCTGTCATGGCCCAGCATCTGTTGGCTGCGAACAACGAAGTCCTTCAACACCTTGTTAAGAGCATGTCCTATATGAAGGTGACCATTAGCGTATGGTGGCCCGTCGTGGAGTTCGTACTTGGGCCGCCCCGGCTTCGCGCGAAGCTTTCCGTAGATGTCGATCTTCTCCCAATGCGCCAGCCACTCAGGCTCGCGTTTCGGGAGCCCTGCCCGCATGGGAAAGTCCGTCTGGGGCAGGAACAGCGTGTGCTTGTAGTCGGGTTTGGCGTCGGCATCGGCGCTCATAGCGCGGTCCTCATGTTGGGAAATCCGTCAGGTAGAAGTGGAGGGCATTGCGCACCCCCGTTGTCCCGGCACCGCTCAGCCGCGGGCCGGGCTGGTAATCGAGATCAATATGACCAGCACCTGAAGCATGCGCGGTCTATAACCTCGGGTGGCGCAGGCGTCCAGCAGTCTTGCCGCCGCATGGCAGATATGTCTTAGCTGCTGGAAGGGAGGGCTTCGCATGACCACATCAGCAGCACGCGAGATCCCGTTGACGGGGCTCGGCTACCAGCCGCTATCCCATCATCCTGATGTGGGCGAGGTCGCTCAGATCACCGGCACCGATGATGCTACGGCGCTGAGCACGGGCATGGTCCGCATGACCGATGCAGGAATCCAGCGGACCATCAGATACGACGAAGCGATCCTGATGCTGAAAGATAAACCGGAAATCGACACCACAGGCGAAACGCTGATCGCCGATGCAATGCAGGTCGTCTGGCTGCCCGCAGGCACTGAACTGGTGTATCGGGCAAAGAAGGCGCTGACGTTCCATGCGATCCATCCTGCGAACCAGGCGGAGGCGGCATGATGAAAATCAACATCAAACCAGACAACGACAAGACCTGCGGCTGGTACAATGTCCTGCCACCGCGCGAGCCCCATGCAGCACTTGAGGCAGACATTGCAGCCGACTGGCTGGTGGTCGGTGCGGGATACGCAGGACTGGCCGCCGCACGACGTCTTGCCGAGAATCGCCCTGACGAGAAGATCGTGATCCTCGATGCCGGTGTCAGCGGAGAGAACGCATCCGGCCGGAATTCAGGCTTCGCAATAGACACACCCCATACAACCACCTCGGACGAAGGCGAGTTGAAGTCGGCTGCGGCCTATATGCGTCTCTCGCGTGCCGCCATCGCCTATCATGCACGGAACATCGAAGCCCACGGGATCACGTGCGATTGGCACGTTGCTGGCAAATACCAGACAACAGTGACAGACCGAGGCCGGGATGAGATGCTGGTGCCGTTCGCCAAGACGATGGATCAGTTGGGCGAGGACTATCGCTGGTGTGACGCTGGGGAACTGGCGCGGGTGCTGGGAACCTCACACTACAAGCATGCGATCTACACGCCCGGAAATGTGCTGCTGAACCCGGCGGCTCTGACGCGCGGACTTGCGGATACCCTGCCCGAGAATGTTGCGGTGCATGAGAACACGCCGGTCGCGTCCATTGACTATCGCAACGGGGTTCAGGTGACGACTTCAACGGGCGGCGCCGTAAGGGCACCCCGGATGATCCTCGCGGCCAATGGTTTCTCGGACCAGTTCGGGTTGATGCAGAACAAGTTCGTGCATTTCGAGACCCATGCAAGCCTGACCCGGCCGCTGACCGACGAAGAGATGGAAATCTACGGGGTAACCGAGCCCTGGGGTGTCACGCCAATCAACGCAGCAGGCGGAATCACACAGCGGTTCACCAATGACCGGCGGTTGCTGATCCGAAACCAGATGGGCATCAACACCGGCCGTTCCGTCACGAAGTCGCGGCAGGCGGATGTGGCCAGGATCCACAAGAAGAAGTTTGACGAATACTTCCCCAACCTGCCCGATGTGACGATGGAGCATACATGGACAGGGTTCATCTGCCTCTCACGCAATGGTGCCCCCGCCTGGGGCAAGATTGCGTCAAATGTCTGGTTGGCCGCATGTCAAAACGCGGTTGGGGTGACGAAGGGAACTATTTCAGGCCTGTTGGCTGCAGATCTTGCTTGCGGCCGCGACAATCCGTTGATCGAAGACATGCGATCTCTGGGCGAGCCAGAAGACTTGCCACCGCGCTGGATGACGGAAATCGGATCGCGCGTGCGGCTGGGCTGGGAAGTCTTTAAAAGCCGTCACGAGGCGTGAGCCCATGCGTCATGTCGACGGCGCAGTCATCTCGATCACCCGTGTCAGGATGGCCTTTACACGCGGGCTGTCCCATTCGGCCTCGCCTGCCACGCGCGCAATCTCGCGGCCCTCGCGGTCCAGGATCAAGGTGACGGGCAAGCCCAGAGCACCGGCACGCCGTGCGGTTGCCCCGGATCTGTCCTGATGGATGCCAAGGTTCTTGACCTCGATCTCCTCGAAGAAATCGATCACCCGTTCAACATCGAACCGGTCTGTTGACAACGCAATCACGTCGAAATCATCCCCACCCATTTCGCCTGCGAGCCGATCGATGCCGGGCATCTCCTTGCGACAAGGCGGGCACCAGGTGGCCCAGAAGTTCAGCAACACA